>NZ_JBHVWC010000002.1:38969-51330 GCF_042882445.1 Kitasatospora sp. NPDC058218
CCCGCCACTAAACTTTGTTCCGCCCGCCCCCGCTGCTGGGCGGCCCCCCCACCCGGGGGGGGCCCCCGCGCCAGCCCCCCGGCGGGGGGGGGGGGGGGGGGCCGCCCCCCCGACGGGCCCTTGCCGCGGCACCGGGGCGGCGTCCGGTGCCGCGCCCGAGCGCGAGCCGCGCCGCATGCCGCGTCGGTCGTACGCGCGCACCGCCGTACGCGCCCGCTGCTTCCACCCGCCCCCGCCTGCTGCCCGGCCCTGCCCGTGCGCGCTCCTGCCGGGTGCCGGGCCGCATCTTCGCCATCTCTCTTCGCCATCTCGCGGGCGCACCCCGCGACCGGCCGCGCGTACCCCGGCCGGTGGCGCCGACAGGGGACCCAAGCCCCGCGCCAGGCCGCTGACCTGCACGTCAATCGGACATTGATTCGCCTCTGATCGACTACGGCCACTGTGGTGGGACCGCCTTCCGCCAGTGCTGCCCGTCGAGCCGGCCGTCGAGCCGGTCGTGCCATGCCGAGCAAGCCCGCCGTGCCAAGTCGTGAAGAGAGTGCCATGCCGAGCCATCTGCTGTCCGTAGCGTCCCCCTCCGTGCCCACCCGGGCGGGCTCCGAGCGTCAGCGGGCCGCCGACGAGGAGCCGCAAGCCGTCCGGTTCGCCGGGCTGCGACTGGTGCACGACGCCCTCCGCCGCGACCTCGCCCGGCTGCCCAACGCTCTGCGACTGCTCCAGCCCGGCGAGGACGAGAAGGGCGAGGCGCTGCTGCGTCACTGGACCTTCGTCACCGCGATGCTGACCTGCCACCACGAGCAGCAGGACACCCGGATCTGGCCGATCGTGCGCCGCTTCGCGCCCGAGCTGCGCCTGCTGCTCAACTGGCTGGAGGCCGACCACCACAACCTGGACCACTCCTTCACCCGGGTCACCACCCTGGTCCGGATCGCCAGCCGGGACGCGGGCAGCGCCTGGCCGGTCGCCTACGCCATGGACGACCTGGCGGCCCGGCTGGAGACCCACCTGCGGATCGAGGAGCGCCAACTGCTGCCCCGGATGGAGCGGGTGTTCGCGGAGACCTCGCGGGTCGGCAGCCTGCCGGAGCTGCTGGACCTGCTGCGCTCGGCCGACGGCCCGGGCACCGCGGACGCGCTGGCCTGGCTGCTGGACGGTGTCGAGCCCGCGGTGGTCGAGCGCCTGCTGGCCGACTGCGACGACGACGTGGCCCGCAACTGGCCGCACTGGCACGCGACCTACCAGCGCTGCACCGCCCTGATCTGGGGTCCCGCCGACGCCTCGGACAGCTCCGCGGAGTGAGTACCGGGCCTTTCGCAGGCCCTTGATCTACGCGCGTGGCATATGCCATTCGCCTATGCCGGAAGCCCAGAAGTCAGACGCCGGGCGTCGAGCCGAGCTCCCGGGCCCGCTTGGGCCCTCCCGCCGCGTCGAGGCCGCTCAGGGCCGGTGCAGCCCCAGTCGGGCGAGGTATCCGGGCAGGTCGGCCGGTTCGTGGGTGGCCAGCCCGAGGTAGCCGTCCGGTCGGATCACGAAGATCCCGCGGCCGTAGGCCTCGGCCGCGACCCCGCCGTCGACGCGGTGCGTCCGTACACCGGCCGGGACGGCCGGCAGCTCGTGGCCGACCGCGAGCACCGTCACCTGCGGGCCCCGGAAGACGTCGAACAGTCGGGTTCCCGGCGCAGCCGACCGGGCATCCGCACCCGCATCCGCCGTCGCCGGCGCCGCGTCCAGCGGTGCGTCCGGTGCGCGCTCGCCGGCGCGCAGCGCGTCCCCGGTCAGGCCGACGCGCGCCTCCACGGTCAGCGGGCCGTGCTCGTAGCCGAGGCCCAGCTGCTCCGTCCGCGGCCCCCGGCGCAGTCCGCCGTCCTGCACGCCGCCCGCGCGGTGCAGTCGGGTGGAGATCTCCAGGACGTCGGCGGCGATCGGCAGCCGCTCCGCCTCGTAGCTGTCCAGCAGCTCCTCCGGTGCGCCGTGCCGCAGCACCTGGCCGAGCTTCCAGCCCAGGTTGTAGGCGTCCTGGATGCTGGTGTTCAGGCCTTGCCCGCCCGCGGGGGAGTGGATGTGCGCGGCGTCTCCCGCGAGGAAGACCCGGCCCTCCCGGAACCGCTCGGCCAGCGCCGCGCGCGGGCGGAAGTCGGAGGACCAGCGCACCTCGCCGACCGCCGATTCGGCGAGGTGGGTGCGGGCCGCGATCACCCGGCACACCCCTTCGGGCGAGGTGTCCGGCGTCTCGTCCGGGTCGAACTGGGCGAACAGCTGGAAGTCGGTGGTGCCGGGGAGCGGGCAGAGCAGCAGCGGTCCGCCGGGCCCGTGCGGCCAGACGTGCCAGTTGTCGCGGTCGAGGCCGTCGATCCCGACGTCCGCGACCAGCGCCGGCCGCGGGTCGATCCGCTCGCCGGCCATCGTGATGCCCACCGCGCGGCGCACCGTGCTGCGGCCGCCGTCGGCGGCCACCAGGTACCGGGCCGAGACGGTCCGCGCGACGCCGTCCGGGCCGGTCAGGGTGGCCTCGACCCGGTCGGGGTACTGGTCGAGGCCGGTGAGCGCGGTGCCGAAGCGGACCCGGCCGTCGAGCTCCAGCAGCCTGGTGCGCAGGATCTCCTGGGTGCGCCACTGCGGGATCATCCAGACGTCCGGGTACGGGACGGTCGGGTCGGGCAGGTTCCGCTCCACGAGCTCCCACTCGCCCTGCCGCTCGCCGTTCTGCCAGGACACCATCCGGGGGTAGGGCGCGCCGTGGGCCCGCACGGCGGGCAGGACGCCGAGGTCGTCGAGGACCTCCTGGGTGCGGGGCTGCAGACCCTTGCCGCGTGAGCCGGGGAACAGTGCCCCGGCGCGTTCCACCAGCAGGGCGGCCACGCCGCGGCGGGCGAGGTCGCAGGCCAGGGCGAGGCCGGTCGGTCCGGCTCCGACGATCAGGACATCGGTGTGATCCGGGCCGTGCGCGGGCCGGGTCTGGGGGGACGTCATGAGCACTCTCCTTAACGGCGTTAAGTTGACCGATGGGGAGAGCATGGGCTTAACGGTGTTAAATTGTCAATGCCGGGGTGGGACGAACGAAGAAGGGACGGCCGGCATGCCGCCGAAGCTGGACCGCGCGCAGGTGGTCGACGCCGCCCTGCGACTGCTCGACGAGACCGGGCTCGACGGCCTCACCCTGCGCCGGATCGCCACCGAGCTGGACGTCAAGGCGCCCGCGCTCTACTGGCACTTCGCCAACAAGCAGGCGCTGCTGGACGAGATGGCCACCGAGATGCTCCGCCGGATGTCCGCCGGGCCGGCGGCGGCGCCGGGCTCCTGGCAGGAGGCGCTCGTCGGCACCTGCCGCACCCTGCGGGCGGCCCTGCTCGGCTACCGGGACGGCGCCAAGGTCTTCAGCGGGACGCGGCTCACCGACTACGGTCACGCCGAGAGCCAGCACGCCATGCTGGCCGTCTTCGTCCGCTCCGGATTCGAACTCGCCGACGCCGCGCAGGCGTTCACCACCGCGTACGCCTACACCATCGGCTTCGTGATCGAGGAGCAGGCCGTCCACCCGGTGCCCGGGGAGCAGGCCCCCGGCTACGATCCGGAGCAGCGGGCCGCCGCCATCGACCCCGCGTACGGGTTGGCCGCCGCCGCGGGGCAGGACTTCTTCGGGGGCTTCGAGCAGCGCTTCGAGCGAGGTCTGGCCGTCGTCGTGGCCGGTGTGGAGCGCGTCCTCGGGCCCTCAACTCCCCACGCCCCCTAGGGGATCCACCCCGGCGTCCTCGGGGGCCGGACGGCCCGGGTGCTCCGGGGGCGGCCAGGGGGAGGGTACCGCCGGGGGTCGATGGCCGGGCCCGGGCGGCCGCCTACCGTCGGAGCCATGACCACAGCGACCACCACCGCGCGACCCGCGCGCCGCTCCGCACCGGTCCGACCGGCCCTGCTCGCGGCAGCCGCCGCGCTGTTGCTCGGGGCCGGGCTGACCGCCTGTGAGGGCGGCGCCTCGCTCTGCACCACAGACAACAGCTGCGACGTCGTCGTCCGCACCGACGGCGGCGACTCCACGCGCACCGTCGAAGTCTTCGGCGGCGACCGCACCGTCACCCTGATCGTCGGTCACATCACCGACACCGCAGCCGAGGTGAAGCTTGGCGAGGAGACCAGAACCATCACCGAAGGGGCCGAGACCGCCATCGGCACCGCGAAGATCACCCTGCGCAACGCCAACGCCCACGACCACTACGCCGAACTCCACGTCAGCCGCTGACCGCCGCTGCCGCTGCCGCCGCTGGGCCGGGCCCCTCCCGGCCCGCGAACGCTACTCCGGCAGACGGTTGAGCCAGGTCAGCGGAGTCACGCAGATCGCCTTCTGCGGCGAACCGTCCCACTCCACCGGCAGGCCGGCCGCCTCCAGTGCCGCGACCACCGCACGGCCGATCTCCACCGTCCGGTGCTCCGCCGCCTCCTCGGTCTCCCCGTCGGCCCGGAACCCGCCGTAGCGCAGCATCAGCCCGAGCCCGGCGGCCGCTCCCTCGGTGTCCTGCTGGTGGAAGAAGACGAAGCCGCGCGAGTCCTCGTCGGCCTCGCCGCCGATCTCCGCGTAGCCGCAGTTGGCGCAACAGGTGAAGTCCATCGCCGCGACGATGCCCTGCTCCTCCAGGGCGTCGAAGGCCTCCTCCAGCCGGTCCACGTCCGTCGTCTCCGGCCACGACGCCTGCTCGGCCAGCCGCTCCTGCCAGAGCGGGGCGACGATCTCCTCGGCGTCCTCCGGCTCCAGTCCCTGGTCCTCGAACTCGTCGACCAGGGACTCGGCTATCTCGTCCGGCTCCTGGAAACCGCAGCGGATCAACTCGCGGGCACGCTCCTCGGCCTCGCGCCGTACCTCGAAGCTGAGCTCGGTCTCCTGGTTCATGCCCGCATCCTCGCACCGACCACCGACAGACCCGCCGCCCACCCCCGGTGCTAACGTCCCCCGGTGTCCTCGCTTCTCGAACCGCCCCTGATCACCCGTCTGCTGGCCGCCGAGCGCATCCTGATCGCCGGCGCCGGCGGCGGATTCGACGTGTACGCGGGCCTCCCGCTGGCGCTCGCCCTGCGCGCGGCCGGCAAGGAGGTGCACCTGGCCAACCTCTCGTTCAGCCACCTCTACGGCCTGCCCGCCGAGGTCTGGCTGGAGCCCGACGTCGCCCGGATCCGCCCCGACACCGCCGCCCCCGAGGGCTACTTCCCCGAGCGGACGCTGGCCCGCTGGCTGCACCGCCACGGCATGCCCGACACCGTCTGGGCGTTCTCCTCGGTCGGCGTGCGGCCGCTGCGCGCCGCCTACCGCGCCCTCACCGCCCACCTCGCCGTCGACGCCGTCCTGCTGGTCGACGGCGGCACCGACATCCTGATGCGCGGCGACGAAGCCGGACTGGGCACGCCCGAGGAGGACATGGCCAGCCTCGGCGCGGTCGCCGGGCTGACGGAGGTCCCGGAACGCCTGGTCGCCTGCCTGGGCTTCGGCATCGACGCCTTCCACGGCGTCAACCACGCCCTGGTGCTGGAGAACCTCGCCGCGCTGGAGCGGGCCGGCGGCTACCTCGGGGCCTTCTCGATCCCGCGCGACAGCCGGGAGGGCGCGCTCTACCTGGACGCCGTCGACCATGCCAGGGCCGCGTTCCCCGAGCACCCGAGCATCGTCAACGGCTCGGTGGCGGCCGCGCTGCGCGGTGAGTTCGGCGACGTCCGGTTCACCGACCGCACCAAGGGCAGCCCGCTCTTCGTCAACCCCCTGATGGCGCTGTACTTCGGTGTCACCGTCGAGGCACTGGCGGCCGAACACCGCTACCTGGACCTGATCGAGCGCACCGTGCTCACCCGGCAGATCAGCAGCGTGATCGAGGAGTTCCGCGACGGCCTGCCGGCGCAGCGTCCGCCCCGTCAGTTCCCGCACTGACGAGGCCTGGTGCGGGGCCGTCGGTGTGAGGCGCCCCCGCTCCCGGGCGGGGCTCAGCCCGAGGCGAGCCGGAACTCCAGGTTGCCGAAACGGACCTGGTCGCCGGGGCGGACGCGGACGCCGCCCGCGACCCGTCGGCCGTTCACGTGCGTGCCGTTGGTCGAGCCGAGGTCGTACAGCACCCAGTCGTCGCCCTCCCGCCGCAACTCGGCGTGGTGGCGCGACACCGAGGCGTCGTGCAACCGCAGCCCGGAGCCGGGGACCCGGCCGATCGTCAACTGCCGCGCGGCCGGGTGCGGCAGGCTCAGTCCGGGCAGCCGCTCGATCCGCCACGCCCCGCGCAACCGCACCCCGAAGGCCGAGAGCTGACCCACCGTCCGCAGCAGGAAGCGCCCGACCGGGTTGCCGGCCGGCAGGTCGGCCATCGCCTCGTCGAGCTCGGACCGGCTGTTGGCGTGCAGCACGAGCTCCATCCGCCCGAGGAAGGTGTCGTGGGACAGTCGACCGCTGCCCGCACCCTCCCGCAGCACCCCGAGCGCCTGCTCCCGCTCGGCCTCGGACGGCCGGACCACATGCGTCCGGATCTCAGGAGACGTCATGGCCCGATTGTCGGCTCACCCGCCCCCACGTGTCCAGATTGCCGAGTGCCCCGGTCCGTCGAACGCCCGGCCGCCGCCGGGATCAGGCCTTCCCGGCGGCCGCCAGGATCTTGGCGGTGGTGTGCAGGAAGCGGGCCGTGGCCGAGCCCCGGTAGGACGGGCCGAAGAGCTTGCTGCCGGTCCGCCACCTGCCGTCCTGCAGGTGGATCACCACGTAGGCGGCGCCGGCGTCGGCACCGATCACCTCGTAGCCGCCCTTGGGCGAGGTGTACGGGATCGGGAAGTCCGCCGGCAGCGGTTCCGAGAGGAACTCGACCACCAGGCGGACGTCCGGTGCGGCCTCGATGCCCGCGAAGGGCTCGGCGGCGAGCAGCGCCGCCACCTCGTCGACGGTGCGCAGCATCACCGGGACGGGGTAGCCGAGCGCCTCGGCCAGGTGCTCCTCGATGCGCAGGGTGAGCGCGGCGCGGTCCGGCTCCCCGGTGCCGAAGAAGACGTTGCCGCTCTGGATGTACGAGCCCACGTCGGCGAGGCCCAGCTCGGTGAAGAGGGCGCGCAGCCGCTCCATCTTCACCGTCCGGCCGCCGACGTTGACGGCCCGCAGGAACGCGATGTACCTGGTCGTGGTGGTCACCCGCCCAGTCTGGCACCGGCCACCGACAACCACCGGGCACCGGCCACCCGGGCGGCGGCCGGCGGAGGCCGACCGTCGGTGTCCGGTGCCAGACTGGCGCCCATGGCTACCTGGCAGGATTTCGAGCACGAGGCACCGGAGCTGGCGTCCGCCGTTCGGGCCCGCTTCGAGGCGAACAAGCACCACGTCCTGGCGACGCTGCGCAGGGACGGCTCCCCCCGGGTGAGCGGTATCGAGGTGAACTTCCTCGGCGCCGATCTGACGCTCGGGTCGATGCACGGCGCGGCGAAGGCGCGCGACCTGCGCCGCGACGCCCGCTACGCGCTGCACAGCAACCCGAGCGACGAGACCTTGGCGGGCGGGGACTCCAAGCTGTCCGGCCGGGCCGTCGAGATCACCGACGAGAACGAGCTGGCCGCCTACGCCGCGGAGCTGCCGGAGCCGCCGCCCGGCCCGTTCCAGGCCTTCCGGCTGGAGGTGGAGCAGGTGGTGCACACCACCGTGGGCGACGACCACCTGTGGATCACGTCCTGGCACCCGGGGGAGCCGGTGCGGCGGATCCAGCGGCACTGACCGGGCGGCCCGCCGCCTCGGCTACGGCAGGACGGACTTGAGGACGTCGGGGGTGCGGGCCACGACGGCGTGGCCGTCGTCCGCGGTGATGATCGGGCGCTGGATCAGGATCGGGTGGTCGGCCATCGCCGCGATCCAGCGCGCCCGGTCGTCCGGCTCCCTCGTCCAGCGCTTCATGCCCAGGTCCTTGGCGGCCTGCTCGTCGAGCCGGGTGATGTCCCACGGCTCCAGCGCCAGCCGCTCCAGGACCTGCTCCAGCTCCGCGGCGGTCGGCGGGTCCTCCAGGTAGCGCCGCACGGTGTACTTCGCGCCGACGGCTTCCAGCGCGCCCAGTGCCGTACGGCACTTCCCGCAGCGGGGGTTGATCCAGATCTCCATGCCGCCAGGGTACCGACCGACCGTTCCCGATCGGGTGAACCCGGGCACGCGGGAACTACCGTCCGTCCACCGGCGGTTTACGAACCGGCAGCGGGACCTCGGGAGCGCGGTCTCGGGAGCGGGTCGTGGGAGGGGAGCACCGGGTGGACGGCGCGTCGATCATCGAGCAGCTGACAGCGGGCAGGGGCATCGCGGACCCGTACCCGCTGTACGCGCGGGCGCACGAGCTCGGCGCCGCCGTGCCCGCCGGGCCGGGCACCGTCCTGGCGGTCGGCCACGCCGCGGCCAACCAGGTGCTGCGCAACCCCGCCTTCGGGCTGGAGGACATCGAGCTGCTGAGCGAGGTGGACGCCGAGCTGGCCCGGCACTCGTCGGTGACCCTGCTCGGCCGCTCGATCCTGCAGCGGAACGCGCCCGACCACGCCCGGGTCCGCTCGCTGATCGCCTCGGCCTTCAACGCCCGCCGGGTGGCCGCGCTGCGGCCGGCGGTCGGGGCGGCGGTCGGCCGGCTGCTGGACGGGATGGCGGAGCAGGGCGGGGACGGTTCGCCGGTCGACTTCATGGACGCCTTCGCGTTCCGCCTGCCGGTCGAGGTGATCTGCGAGCTGCTCGGCGTCCCGGAGCCGGACCGCTACCGCTTCCGCGGCCTCGCGGGGGACTTGACCGTCGCCCTGGAGCTGGTCCAGGACCTCGCCGAGCTGGCCGTCGCCGACGCCGCCGCCGACGAGCTGTCCGGTTACTTCACCGCGCTCGTCGCCGAGCGGCTGGCCCGGCCGAAGGACGACCTGGTCAGCGACCTCGCCCGGATCGCCGCCGACGCACCGGAGCGGATCTCCGGCCGCGAGCTGCTGGCCAACCTGGTGCTGCTGCTGGTGGCCGGCTTCGAGACCACCACCAATCTGCTCGGCAACGGGCTCGCCCTGCTCTTCCGGCACCCGCAGGCGATGGAGGGGCTGCGCACCGGCGCCCTCGCCCCGGCGCGCTTCACCGACGAGGTGCTGCGCTACGACTCGCCGGTCCAGCTGACCACCCGGATCGCGACCGCCGAGGGGCTCGACGTGGCCGGTGTGCCGGCACCGCCCGGCACGGTGGTGCTGGTCCTGCTGGCCGCCGCCAACCACGATCCGGCCCGCTACCACCGCCCGGAGCTCTTCGACCCGAGCCGCACGGACAGCCAGCCGCTCAGCTTCGGCGGCGGCTCGCACTTCTGCCTCGGCTCCCAGCTGGCCCGGCTGGAGGCCGAGGTCGCCGTGCCGGCGTTGCTCGACCGCTTCCTCCGGCTGGCGCCCGGGGGCGTGCCCACCCGGCGGGACCGCCTCGTCCTGCGCGGTTTCGACACCCTGCCGGTCACCGTCCGCTGAGCCCGCCGGGCACGTCGCGGCCACCCTGCGCGACCGCTCGTCGACCTGTCGCGAACGGGGTCGTTGGGCCCGGGCGGCCGGGACCAAAGCAAGGGGCCGTCCGGGCACCGGTGGGAGAGCATGGAAGGGATGAACCGGTCGTTTCGGCCCGGTCGCCCCGACCGTGGCCCCTTCCGGTCGGCCAGGAGGTCCCCGCCGTGCCCGCAGCGCCCCGTCCGCCGTACCCGGCGGCCGCGGAACCGAGCGCACCGCGCTGGGTGGCCTGGCTTCCGGTGGTCCTGGTGGTGCTCGACCTGGGGGCCGAGGCGATCGTCCCGGACGCGGTCGCGGCCGGGTTCCTGCTCACCGCGCTGCCGGTGGTGGTGGCGTTCTCCTACGGCCCGGTGCTGACCGCCGGTGCCACGGTCGGCTCCCTCGCGCTCCAGCTCGCCCTGGCGGTGCGCGCCGGGCACCTCGCCGAGCAGCACCACGTGTGGGTCTACATCGCCACCCTGCTGGCCGGCGTGATGGGCACCGCGCTGTCCTGGCAGCGGACGAGGCAGAACCGCACCCTGCTGCGCACCCGGACGATCGCCGAGACCCTGCAGCGCACCGTGCTGCGCCCGGTCCCCGAGCGGGCCGGCGGGCTGCGGGTGGCCGGCCTGTACCGCCCGTCGCAGGCCGAGGCGCTGATCGGCGGCGACCTCTACGAGGTGTGCGACACCCGCTTCGGCGTCCGGGTCCTGCTCGGCGACGTCCGGGGCAAGGGCCTCGGCGCGGTCCGGACGGTGGCGGACGTGCTGGGCGCGTTCCGGGCGACCGCGCACGACACCGCCGACCTGGTCGAGCTCGCCGAGCAGCTGGACCGCGCGGTGCTGCGGGACGCGGCCGACCGCGGCGACGAGGAGCTGTTCGTGACGGCGGTCCTGCTCCAGTACCGGCCCGGCGCGGACGGCGTGGAGATCGTCAACCGGGGCCACGTCACGCCGCTGCTGCTCTCCGACCGCGGCATCGCCCCGGTGCACTGCCCGTTCGACCTGCCCCTCGGCCTCGGCCACCTCAACCGGTCCGCCGAGCCCGGACCGGAGGCCCCCGCACACGCCGAGCCGGCCACCGTCCCCCTGCCGCGCGGCGAGACCCTGCTGCTCTACACCGACGGCGTCAGCGAGGCCCGCGACGCCTCCGGCGCCTTCTACCCGCTCGCCCACCGGCTGGCCGCCCTCGGCACCACCGCCCCGGACCGCCTGGTCTCCTTCCTCGCCCAGGACGTCCGCGCCTACGCGGGGCCGCTCGCCGACGACCTCGCCGTCCTCGCCCTCACCCCGGTGTAGCGGCGCCTCGCCGTTCGGCCGTGGGCATTGGCCGGGGCCGGCGGTGCCGTGAAGGGTGGCCAGGGAGTGCGGCGCCGCGCCCCGGCCTCCTCGGCGACCGGGCGACCACGCGAGGCGCCTGACCACAGGGGAGTGTGCGGTGGCGGCAGCGGTGGAGTTCCGGGACGGGTTCCCGACCCTCGACAGTGCACGGGCGGTGCAGGCGGAGCAGGACGTGCGGCGGGCGCTGGAGGCGTACCACTTCTTCTACCCGACGGTCTCCCTGGAGGGGATCTTCCACGGGACGAGGGGAGCGGGCGCGAAGGACAACGAGAGTGCGCTGCGGTTCATCGCCGGGCCCCGGCACACCGGGTTCACGCTGAACTCGGACACCCCCTACTCCGGTGGGATCCTGGACCTGCGGGCCGGCGGTCCGATGGTGATCGGGCTGCCGCCCGGTCCGCTGGTGGGGCTGGTGGACGACCACCACCACCGCTGGGTCACCGACCTCGGCCTTCCCGGGCGGGACGGCGGCAAGGGCGGCAAGCACCTGGTCCTGCCGCCCGGCTGGGACGGCGCGGTCCCCGAGGAGGGCTACTTCGTCTCGCGCTGCGACACCTGGACGGCGTTCTGCGCGCTGCGGGTGCTTCCGCTGGGCGGCGATCTGGAGAGCGCGAACGAGCTGCTGTGCTCGGCCAGGTTCTACCCGCTGGCGCTGAGCGAGGACCCGCCCGCGTACGTCTTCACCGACTGGAGCGACAAGCCCATCGAGTGCACCTGCCTGGCGTGGGAGGACAACCTGGAGTTCTGGCGGGTCCTGCACGGCGTCATCGACTCCGAACCGGCGATCGAGGAGCTGCGCCCGATGCTCGGCGCCCTGGCCGAGTTGGGCATCGAGGCCGGAAAGCCCTTCGCGCCGGACGAGGCCACCGCACGGCTGCTGACCGAGGCCGCCCGGCGCGGGCGTGACGAGATGCTGGCCGCGGCCTTCGCCTCGCGCCGCCCCGACCGGATGGTGTGGCCGGACCGGACCTGGGAGTGGGCCGGGCTGCGGCCGGAGAACGGGACCTTCGAGCGCGAGGGCTCACTGGACGTGGAGGCCAGGGACCGCTGGTTCGCCCAGGCCATCGTCGCCTCCCCGGCGATGTTCCGCCGGGCGGTGGGCCAGGGCTCGCTGTACTGGCTCGGCCACCGTGATGCCACCGGCGCCTACCTCGACGGCTCCCGCAGCTACACCCTGCGCGTCCCGCTGCCGGTTCCGGCGGGTCTGTTCTGGTCGGTGACCTGCTACGACGCCCGGACCCGCTCCGAGGTCGTCGCCGACCAGGACCGCGCTGCGCTCCCTGTTCGAGGACCTCGCCCCCGAGGCCGGGGCCGACCACGTCGACCTGCACTTCGGGCCGACCCGGCCCGCCGGTGCCGACGGCCGCTGGATCCAGACCGTCCCGGGGCGGGGCTGGTTCTGCTACTTCCGCATCTACGGCCCCGCCCAGCCCGCCTTCGACGGCAGCTGGCGCCCCGGCGACCTCACCGCACACCCCTGACCGGACCCCGGCGCGGGGGCGGCCCCGGGGACGCGCTCGGGCGGGCGGGCCCGCCCACGCCCCGCGCGCCGATTCTTA
>NZ_JBHVWC010000002.1:51340-239378 GCF_042882445.1 Kitasatospora sp. NPDC058218
CCCTGCCCCCCCCCCCGCCGCGGGGGGGCCTGTTGGCAGCTCCGGCCCGCCGCGGCACGTCCGACGCCTCGGCGTCCTTACAGGTCGTAGTACAGCTCGAACTCGTGCGGGTGCGGGCGCAGGGCGATCGGGGCGATCTCGTTGGTGCGCTTGAAGTCGATCCAGGTCTCGATCAGGTCCGGCGTGAAGACGTTGCCCGCGAGCAGGTACTCGTGGTCCGCCTCCAGCGCCTCCAGCACGGCCGGCAGCGAGGACGGCACCTGCGGCACGTTGGCGTGCTCCTCGGGGGCCAGCTCGTAGAGGTCCTTGTCGACCGGCTGCAGCGGCTCGATCTTGTTCTTGATGCCGTCGAGGCCGGCCATCAGCATCGCGGCGAACGCGAGGTACGGGTTGGACGACGGGTCCGGCGCGCGGAACTCGATGCGCTTGGCCTTGGCGTTGGACCCGGTGATCGGGATCCGGATCGCGGCCGAGCGGTTGCGCTGCGAGTACACCAGGTTGACCGGCGCCTCGAAGCCGGGCACCAGCCGGTGGTAGGAGTTCACCGACGGGTTGGTGAAGGCGAGCAGCGAGGGGGCGTGCTTGAGCAGGCCGCCGATGTAGTAGCGGGCGGTGTCGGAGAGTCCGGCGTAGCCCTGTTCGTCGTAGAAGAGCGGCGAGCCCTCGGTCCACAGCGACTGGTGGACGTGCATGCCCGAGCCGTTGTCGCCGAAGATCGGCTTCGGCATGAAGGTGGCGGTCTTGCCGTTGCGCCACGCGACGTTCTTGATGATGTACTTGAACAGCATCAGGTCGTCGGCCGCGTGCAGCAGCGTGTTGAACTTGTAGTTGATCTCCGCCTGGCCGGCCGTGCCCACCTCGTGGTGCTGGCGCTCGACCTCCAGGTGGGCCGCGGCCAGCTCCAGCGACATCTCGGCGCGCAGGTCGGCGAAGTGGTCGACGGGCGGGATCGGGAAGTAGCCGCCCTTGTACTTGACCTTGTAGCCGCGCGCGTCGCCCTCGGCGGAGCCGCTGTTCCAGGCGCCGGCCTCGGAGTCGATGTGGTAGTACGACGCGTTGGCGCTGGTGTCGAAGCGCACCGAGTCGAAGACGTAGAACTCGGCCTCCGGGCCGAAGTACGCGGTGTCGGCGATGCCGGAGGAGGCGAGGTACGCCTCGGCCTTCTTCGCGACGTTGCGCGGGTCGCGGCTGTAGGCCTCGCCGGTGACCGGGTCCTGGATGAAGAAGTTGATGTTGAGGTGCTTTTCCTTGCGGAACGGGTCGAGCCGGGCCGTGGCCAGGTCCGGGACGAGTGCCATGTCGGACTCGTGGATGGCCTGGAAGCCGCGGATCGACGAACCGTCGAACATCAGGGTCTCGGACGGGTCGAAGGTCGCCGCGGGCACGGAGAAGTGCTGCATGACGCCCGGGAGATCGCAGAACCGGACGTCGATGAACTTGACATCGTTGTCCTGAATGAACTGCTTCACTTCGGCGGCGTTGTTGAACATCCATCCTCCTCGGCGTGCGAATGGGGCGGGCTCACCCTAGGAACGGCCCGTTTCCAACCGGTGACCCGGCCGTTTCCTGAATGTTAACCGCCGCCCTCGGGTGGGCGGCAAAGTCGTACGCTCCGGGGCAAAATGCTTCGCCCGCCCGGGTCGCGGAGGCTGAGTGGTCTGGACCACCTGGGGGAGTCCCGGGAGACGCGATTCACCCTCCGGGGGAGCCGGTGCCGGGCTGCGGCGTCCGCCCGGTTAGTGTGGATTCGTGGACACCAGAGAAGCGTTGGGATCGTGGATCGACGGCCCGAAGGCGGCCGCCGAGAAGATGGGTGCCGACTTCGGCCACCGCGGTGAGCGCCTCGGACTGCCCCGGGAGGGCGCCGGCTCGATCGCGGGCCCGGGCCGCCGGGTGGGCGCGCTGTTCGTCGACGGCTGGCTGGTCGCCCTGGTCGCCTACGGGCTGCTCGGGAAGGGCTCCGCGGGCTCGGCCAACCTGTGGACCACCCCGCTGTTCTTCGCCGTCACCGTGCTGCTGCTCGCCACCACGGGGACGACCGTCGGCAAGCGGCTGTTCGGCCTGCGGGTGGTCCGCCTGGACGGCCGCCGGGCCACCATCCCGCAGGTGCTGCTGCGCACCGTGCTGCTCTGCCTGGTGGTGCCGGCCCTGGTCTGGGACCGCGACACCCGCGGCCTGCACGACAAGGCGGTCGGTACGGTCGAGGTCCGCATCTAGGCCGAGGTCCGCATCTGGGAGGTCCGCATCCAGCCCGTACGGCCCGGCCGACGAGCCGCCCGCCCGAACGGCGAACCCCCGAACGACGAACGGCCCCGCCGCGGAGATTCCGCGGCGGGGCCGTTCGTGTCGATGGGGGAGGGGGTCAGCGGACCTGGCCGCCCTTGGGCATCCGGGCGCCCTTGGGCATCGGGCCCTTGGGGATCGGCGCCTTGGAGAGCAGATCGCCCAGCGCGCGGAGGCGGTCGTTGGTCTCGGTGACCTGGGCGGGCGTGATCGCACGGGGCAGTCGCATCAGGTGGATCTGCAGCTTCTTGAGCGGGATCTCGCCCTCGCCGGTGCCCACCACGATGTCGTGCACCGGTACGTCGCCGACGACCCGGGCCATCTTCTTCTTCTCGGACGCCAGCAGTTGGCGGACCCGGTTCGGGTTGCCCTCGCCGATCAGCGCGATGCCGGCCCGGCCCACGGCGCGGTAGACCGCGTCCTGGTTACGGGTGACCGCCACCGGGGTGGAATTCGCGCTCCACCCTCGCTTGATGTTGTTCAGCACTGCCGCCACGGCCCCCGGCTGCCCCTCCATCTGCCCGAACGCGGCGCGTTCGGCCCGGCGTCCGAAGACGATCGCCATGGCCAGGAAGGCCACGATGAAGCCCAGGATGCCCAGATAGATCGGGTGGTCGATTGCGAAGCCGATGGCGAGGAACACGCCGAAGGTCAGCAGGCCGACGCCGCCGATGATCAGGCCGATCTTGGTGTCGACCTTCTTGGTCATGGTGTAAGCCAGGCGGATCTGCTTCAGTCGCCCGGGGTTCTCGGATGTTTCCCTCGCCATAACGCTCATGGTACGTGCCGTGGGTACGGGATAACCAAGCCCGGGTACCCGTTCGCCCGAACCGTGACCCGGGTGCCCCCGGGCGATCGCGCACAGTGGCGGTTCCGGGGCCGGTCCGGGCGGGGTCTAACGGCGCGCGGACTCCACCGCACGGCCGCCCGGCAGGGCGTCGCGCTCGCGGTCCGCCGCGTAGCGGCGGTTCTCGCAGACCGCGGCCCAGGCGTTGCGCCGGGCCTGCCGCTGCCCGCCCGCCAGCAGCACGCTCTCGGCCAGCCGCAGCGCGGTGCCCACCGACCGGATGCCGACCTGCATGTCGAACAGCTCCTCTTGTGGCGGAAATGATTCGAACGGTTCCATCCTCACCACCCCGTGTTACCAGCCCGTGACCTGTCAGTCAAAGCCCGGTGAACCCGAAGGGGCGGAGCCGAAGCTCCGCCCCTCTGATGGCTCAAACCGAGCGGTGGCCGGACCGGAACCGTGGTCGGACCGGAACCCCCGGCCGGACCGGACCGGGCCGGGATCGGACCGGACCGTGGTCAGACCGCCGCCGTCCGCTCGCGGTGCTCCAGCGCCTGCCGGTACAGCCGCCCGGCGCGGTACGAGGAGCGCACCAGCGGGCCGGACATGACCCCGGCGAAGCCGAGCTCCTCGGCCTCCTGCTGCAGCTCGACGAACTCGTGCGGCTTCACCCAGCGCTCGACCGGGTGGTGGCGCAGCGACGGGCGCAGGTACTGGGTGATGGTGATCAGCTCGCAGCCGGCGCCGACCAGGTCGGCCAGCGCCTGGCTGACCTCCTCGCGGGTCTCGCCCATGCCCAGGATCAGGTTGGACTTGGTGACCAGCCCGGCCGCGCGGGCCTGGGTGATGACGTCCAGCGAGCGCTCGTAGCGGAACGCGGGCCGGATCCGCTTGAAGATCCGCGGCACCGTCTCGACGTTGTGCGCCAGCACCTCGGGGCGGGACGAGAAGACCTCGGCCAGCTGCTCCGGCACCGCGTTGAAGTCGGGGATCAGCAGCTCGACGCCGGTGCGGCCGGTCTCGCGGCCGGCGGTCAGCGCGTGCACCTGGCGGACCGTCTCGGCGTACAGCCAGGAGCCGCCGTCCTCCAGGTCGTCGCGGGCGACGCCGGTGATGGTGGCGTAGTTGAGGTCCATGGTCACGATGGACTCGGCGACGCGGCGCGGCTCGTCGCGGTCGAAATCGGCGGGCTTGCCGGTGTCGATCTGGCAGAAGTCGCAGCGGCGGGTGCACTGGTCACCGCCGATGAGGAAGGTCGCCTCGCGGTCCTCCCAGCACTCGAAGATGTTGGGGCAGCCGGCCTCCTGGCAGACCGTGTGCAGCCCCTCCTTCTTCACCAGCGACTGGAGGGCGTTGTACTCCGGACCCATCTTCGCGCGGGTCTTGATCCACTCGGGCTTCCGCTCGATGGGGGTCTCGCTGTTGCGGACCTCCAGGCGGAGCAGCTTCCTGCCGTCGGGTGCGACAGCGGACACGTGCGACTCCTAGAACTAGACGGGGTACCCCCAGGGTACGCCTGTGCTTGTACGGCCTTCGCCGGGCCTGTGGCCCGCAAACGCAGGGCAACAGTGCTACCGGCCGGTAGATTCCCGGGTGGCGCGGTCGGTCGGCGCCCGGGTGCGGGCTCAGCGGCCGAGTGCCGGTTCCGGCAGTTCGGCGAACACCTCCGCCAGGCGCTTCTCGACCACGGTCAGCGCCTCGCCGACCTCGAACGGCCGGGCCAGCTCGCCGGAGAGCGAGGCCACGCCCGCGTCCCGGATCCCGCACGGCACGATCCGGTCGAACCAGGTCATGTCCGGATTGCAGTTCAGCGCGAAGCCGTGCATCGTCACCCCGCGCGAGACCCGGACGCCGATCGCGGCGAGCTTGCGGTCGTCGCCGCGCTGACCGGCGTTGGAGGGCGCGTACTCGGGGCCGGCCAGCCGCGGGTCGATGCCCAGCGGCAGGCCCATCCGCAGGGTCAGCTTGCCGATGTCCACCACCTGCGCCGGGTCCACCACCGCGTCCGGGATGGTCGCGCCCAGCACCCAGACCCCGCTGCGGCCCTCGATCCGGGTGGTCTCCACGCCGAACTCGCCGCAGGCCCGGATCAGGGCCTCCTCCAGCCGACGCACGTAGGCGACGACGTCCATCGGCTCGGGGAGCTTCACGATCGGGTAGCCGACCAGCTGGCCGGGGCCGTGCCAGGTGATCTCGCCGCCCCGGTTGACCTCGACCACCGGCGTGCCGTCCAGCGGCAGGTCGGCCGGGTTGGTGCGGCGGCCCATCGTGTACACCGGCGGGTGCTCCAGCAGCAGCACGGTGTCGGGGATCTCGTCCGCGACCCGCAGGGCGTGCAGCCGCTGCTGCTCCTCCCAGGCCTCCTGGTAGGGCACCGCGCCCTCGCCTATGCCCATCCGCACGAACCGTACGTTCTCGCTCATGCGCCCACCTCGTTGCGCTCTGTGGCCACTGCTGCTCCTTGCCAGGCGTTCGAGACCAACCTCGCCACTGTACGCCCGAGCCGCTTTCGGCCGTTCAGGTGCCCGAGGGTGCCCGGGAGCGGCCGAGGGGGAGCCCCGGGAGGAACCGGTGGGCGGGCCGAGGGAGCGGCCCGCGCGGGAGCCGCCGGCGGCCCGCTTCAGCCGCCCGCGAGCAGCTGCAGGCGCAGCGCCAGCTGGAGTTCCAGCGAGCGCTCGGGGTGGTTCCAGTCCCGGCCGAGCAGCACCTCGACCCGGTCCAGTCGCTGCACCACGGTGTTCACGTGGACGTGCAGCTCGTCCTTGGCGCGGGTCAGGCTGCCCCCGCAGTCGAAGTAGGCGCGCAGGGTGCGGACCAGTTCGGTGCCGCGTCGGGCGTCGTAGTCCAGCAGCGGGCCGAGCGTCGCGCCGACGAAGCCGTCCACGTCGTGGCCGTCGCCGAGCAGCACGCCCAGGAAGCCGAGTGCGCGGGCCGAGGCGCCGTCCCCGGCCCGGCCGAGCACCCGCAGGGCCCGGACGCAGCGCAGGCCCTCGGCGTAGGAGGAGGCCAGCGCGACCGGCCCGGCGGCCGGGCGGCCGGCGCCGACCGTGACGGGGAACCCGGCCAGCCGGGCCAGCCGTTCGGCCGCCAGCTCGGCCACCTGCTGAGCACCACCCGCCGCACCCGCCGCACCCGCCGCACCCGCCGTGCCCGCCGCACCCGCCGCGCCCGGCGCCGAGCTGTCGTCCGGGAGCAGCAGGACGACGGCCTCGCCGTGCTCCGCGCTGATGCCCCGCGAGCCGAACAGGTACCGCCCGGCGGCGCCCGCCAGCCGGCCGCGGTCGGTCGCCGCGGTGCCGGGGGCGCCGGCCGGTTCGGCGACCAGCACCAGGTGCGGGCGCCCCAGGTCCACGCCCAGCCGGCGGCCGCGCGCGGTCAGGCCGGCCGGGTCGCGGTCGGGGGCGGTCAGCAGGTCGGCCAGCAGTTCGCCGCGTACCCGGTTCTCCGTCTCGGCCACCGAGCGGCGCAGCAGCAGGAGCAGCGCGGTCACCACACTGGCCCGTTCGAAGAGCCGCCGGTCGGCGTCCTCCAGGCCGGGCCGCCCGCTCAGCACGAGCGCCCCCAGCGGCTCCTGACCGGCCAGCACGGCGCAGACCCAGTCCTCGCCGTGCCGCACCGACCGGCCCTCGGTCCGGGAGGCGGCGACCGCCTCGGCCAGCCCCTCGGCGGGCGCGGGTCGGCCGGCCAGCGGTTCGCCCTCGGTGTCCAGTACGGCTATCCCGCCGCCCAGCAGGGCGGCCACCTCGGCGGCCACGTCCGGCACCTCGGCGCCGCGCAGGACGAGGTCGGTGAGCCGGTCGTGGCCCTGCTCGGCCCGCTGGACGGCGGCGGAGTGGGCCCGGATCAGCTCGTTGGCGCTGTTCAGCTCGGCCAGCGCGGCCCGGGTGTCGGCCAGCGACTTGGCGGTGTCCAGGGCGATCGCGGCGTGCGCGGCCAGTGAGCAGAGCAGCGCGACCTCGTCGGGGGAGAAGGCGCGCGGGGAGCGGTCGGCGGCGAACAGCACCCCGATCACCCGCCCGCCGAGCAGCAGCGGCACCCCGATGATCGCGACCAGGCCCTCGTCCAGCACGCCCGCGTCGATCGTGCCGGTGTGGTGGAACCGTTCGTCGGTCCGGTAGTCGGGGGTGGCGTAGGGGCGGGCGCTCTGGGCGACCAGGCCGCCGAGGCCGTCGCCCAGGCTGAGCCGCAGGGTCTGGAAGAGCACCGAGACCGAGCCGTCGGTGACCCGCATGTAGGTGTCGCCGGCGGCCTCGTCCGGGAGGGTCAGGTAGGCGGTGTCGGTGCCGAGCAGCAGTCGGGCCCGGCGGACGATCGCCTGGAGCACGGTGTCCAGGTCCCGGGAGGCGGCGAGGTCCCCGGCGGTGTCGAAGAGAGCGGTCAACTCGGCCTCGCGGCGTCGGTGCTGACGCAGCGTCCGGTGCACACGCAGCGCCTGCCAGGTGGCGTCGTCGATCTCGCTCAGCACGGCGGCCGGCGCGCCCCGGCGGCGCGCGTCGGCCAGGACGTCGGCGAAGTCCTCGGTGGCGGCGCCGGAGGCGAGGAGGTCGAGCAACCGCCGCAGCGCCGGCGCCGCGCTGGTGTCGGGACGGAGGTCGTTCACGGTGCGGCCGCCAATCGGCAGTGGGTCTCTGGCCCCAGGGACGGAAGCGCGATCGTAGCGGCTCGGCCCCGGCGGACGCGGGTGGCCGGTGCCCCGGGGTGACGGGCGCCGGCCACCGGTTCGTCAGGCCCGGGCGGCCTTGGTCACCCCGGTGTCCTCCGGCTCCCTCACCGCCGGACCGGTGGCCTCCGCTCCGGCTCCCGGTTCGGCCTCGGTCAGGTCGGTGCCGCGGGTCTCCCGGGCGCAGAGCACCGCGAGGACGGTGATCACCGCGGCGATGGCCACGTACACGGCGATCGGCGTCGCGCTGCCGTAGTCCTTCAGCAGCGCCGTCGCGATCAGCGGCGCCGGCGCACCGGCCGCCACCGAGGCGAACTGGGCGCCGATGGAGGCGCCCGAGTACCGCATCCGGGTCGCGAACATCTCCGAGAAGAAGGCCGCCTGCGGCGCGTACATCGCGCTGTGGAAGACCAGCCCGACGGTCACCGCCAGCAGCAGCGACCCGAACGACCTGGTGTCCACCAGCCCGAAGAAGACGAACGCCCAGACCCCGACGCCCACCGCGCCCACCAGGTACACCGGCTTGCGCCCGACCCGGTCGGAGAGTGCTCCGAACACCGGGATCAGCGCGAACTGGATCGCGGAGGCGACCAGCACCGCGTTCAGCGCGGTCTGCTTGGGCAGGTGCACCTGGGTCACCGCGTACGCCAGCACGAACGTGGTCATCACGTAGTACGAGATGTTCTCCGCCATCCGGGCGCCCATCGCCACCAGCACCTCCCGCCAGTGGTGCCTCAGCACCGCCACCAGCGGGGGCTGCTCCACCGCCCGGCCGGCCGCCTTCCGGGCCTCGGTGGCGGCCAGTGCCTGCTGGAACAGCGGGGACTCGTCCACCGCCAGCCGGATCCACATCCCGACCGCCACCAGCACCGCGGACAGCAGGAACGGCACCCGCCAGCCCCAGGACAGGAAGGTGGCGTCCGACTGCACGGTGGTGAGCAGCGACAGCACGCCCGCCGCCAGCAGGTTGCCCGCGGGTGCGCCGCCCTGCGGCCAGGAGGCCCAGAAACCGCGCCGCCGGGCGTCCCCGTGCTCGGAGACCAGCAGCACCGCGCCGCCCCACTCGCCACCGAGCGCGAAGCCCTGCACCATCCGCAGCACGGTCAGCAGCACCGGCGCGGCGGCGCCGATCGAGTTGTACGTCGGCAGACACCCGATCAGCGTCGTGGACCCGCCCATCAGCAGCAGGCTCACCACCAGCAGCTTCTTGCGGCCGATCCGGTCCCCGAAGTGTCCGAACACCAGGGCGCCGAGCGGCCGGGCCGCGAACCCGATCGCGTAGGTGAGGAAGGAGAGCAGCGTCCCGGTCAGCGGATCGCTGTTGGGGAAGAACAGCTTGCCGAAGACGAGCGCGGCGGCGGTGCCGTACAGAAAGTAGTCGTACCACTCGATGGTGGTGCCGATGAGACTGGCACCGACCACCTTCCAGAGGGGGGATCCTGGTCTCGCGACAGCGGCGGTACTGGCCATGGGCGGGGTCACCTCGAAGGGGGGAGTGTGGTGAGGGGGCATCAGCGCGCCGTCCAGCCGCCGTCGACGGGGAGGCTGGCGCCGGTGATGTAGGAGGCGTGCGCGGAGCAGAGCCAGAGGGCCAGCTGCGCCACCTCGTCGGGTTCGATCAGCCGCTTGACGGCGGTGCGGTCGAGCATGATCCGCTCCACCACCTCGTCCTCGCGGATGCCGTGCGCCAGCGCCTGGCCGGCGATCTGCTGCTCCACCAGCGGGGTCCGGACGTACCCCGGGTTGATGCAGTTGCTGGTGACGCCGTACGGCGCGCCCTCCAGGGCGACCGTCTTGCTCAGCCCCTCCAGCGCGTGCTTCGCCGTCACGTAGGCCGACTTGAAGGCGCTGGCCCGCAGGCCGTGGACGGAGGAGATGTTGACCACCCGCCCCCAGTCCTGCGCGTACATGTGCGGCAGGGTGCGGCGCAGGATGCGGAACGGCGCCTCGACCATCACCCGCTGGATCAGGGTGAAGCGGTCGACCGGGAACTCGTGGACGGGCGCGACGTGCTGGAGGCCCGCGTTGTTGACCACGATGTCGGCGTCGTCCGGCAGCGCCTCCACCGCCTCGGGGTCGGCGAGGTCCGCGACGTGCGCCACGCCGCCGATCCGGTCGGCGAGCTCCCGGGCCGGGGCGGCCGCGAGGTCGACGACGTAGACCCGGGCGCCGGCCTCGGCGAAGGCTTCGGCGCAGGCCCGGCCGATGCCCGAGGCCGCCCCGGTGACCAGGGCCGTACGGCCGTCCAGCGGGCGGGCTGAAGTGGTGTCCATGGCCGAGAACGGTAGGAATCCAGCGGCCCGGCTCCCATGTGATGGTGCACCACAGTGATCGGGCCACCTGTGGTGGTCACCGCTACGACGGTCGATCGGCGGTTCGGCCACCTCGGGCCAAACCCATGCTGTCCGGGCTTCCCCACAATGGGCGCCGATGCTTCACCCGTTCGGAGGATTGCTCGGTCAGAACCGCCCATAGCGCCCGAATGCTCGCTACATTCACGCCGATTCCCGACAGGGGGCGCCGCCACGGGCAGCCGAAGTGCTGGTGGAGCCGGTGCGGCGTCCGAGAGGTGTTGACTGACTATGCCCCAACGGCCTGCAACCGACAGCCCGGCGTACGGACCGCTCGACCCGCTCGACCAGCACCGAGGTCCGGTCGGCCGGGCCCTTCCGGACGCCCCCGACGCCCTGGCCACCGACGACATGCGGCTGCCCGCGCAGGTCACGACCGCACGGCACCGGAGCGCCCCGGCGCCCGCGGAGGCGCCCGTCGCACCCGCGCCCGCCCAACCCCCGGCGGCCGCGCCCACCGGCCCGGCCCCGCAGAACGGCCGGCTGGCCGCCCTGATCGAGGAGGCCGGCTTCTCGCACGCCGGCCTGGCCCGCCGGGTGGACCAGCTCGGTCTGGAGCACGGTCTGGACCTGCGGTACGACAAGACCTCGGTCACCCGTTGGCTCCGCGGCCAGCAGCCGCGCGGCGCCACCCCCGCGCTGATCGCCGAGGTGTTCACCCGTCGGCTCGGCCGCCGCCTCACCGCCCAGGACCTCGGCCTGGACGCCTGCGCCCCGGTCTACGCCGGCCTGGAGTTCGCCGAGACGCCGCAGGAGGCGGTGGACATCGTGGCGAGCATGTGGCGCAAGGACAACGGCCCGCAGTCCGAGCTGCGCCGGATCGCCTTCACCCCGGCCGGTCTGGTCGTCCCCAGCCGGGACTGGCTGATCGGCCGCACCGACGAGCGGGTCGCCCGGGACGGCTCCACCCTGCCCCGGCCCGAGGCCGGCCCGGGGGCGGCGTCCGCCGGGTCGGCCGCGCCCGGCGGGGCCGCCGCGCCCCCGGCGCGCGGTACGGCGCCCGGCGCGTCCACCGCACCCGGCGCGCCCGCAGCGCCGTCCGCCCGGAACGCCACCGCAGCGACGGCCGCCCCGGTCCCCGCCACCCCGGCCGCCTCCGCCGCGCTCGGCCGGGTGCCGACCCAGAGCCGCCGCCCGCCCGTCGCCGTCGAGCCGCCGTGCACCGACCCGGCCCGCGAGCCCAGGCCGGCGCTGCGGGTCGGCCGGGGCGACATCGCCGCGATCCGCGCCGTCGGGGACCTCTTCCGAGCGCTGGACCACGCCTACGGCGGCGGCCACGCCCGCCAGGCGCTGGTCCGGTACCTGGAGAGCGAGGCCGAGCCGATGCTGCGCGGCCGCTACGGCGAGCAGATCGGGCGGGCGCTCTTCGGAGCCGTCGCCGACCTGACCAGGCTCGCCGGCTGGACGTCCTTCGACATCGCCGCGCACGGCCTGGCCCAGCGCTACTTCGTCCAGGCCCTGCGGCTCTCCCAGGCCGCGGGGGACCGCGCGCTCGGCGGCTACATCCTGGTGACGATGAGCCAGCAGGCCGTCCACCTCGGCCACGGCCGGGAGGCGGTCCAGCTGGCCCGGGTCGCCCAGCAGGGCGTGGGCACCGCGGTACCGCCCACCGTGCAGTCGCTGCTGCACGCCGCCGAGGCCCGCGGGCACGGCCTGCTCGGTGACGTCCGGTCCTGCACGACCGCGCTGGTGCGCTCCGAGCGGGCCCTGGCCGGGGCCCGGGCCGGCGACGAACTTCCCTCCTGGGCACGCTACTTCGACGAGGCGCAGCTCTCCGACGAGTTCGCCCACTGCTATCGCGACCTCCAGCAGTGGCGGACGTCGGCCCAGCACGCCGAGAAGTCGCTGCGGCTGCGCTCGCCCGCCTACGCCCGCAGCCGGATCTTCTGCCGGCTGGTGCTGGCCACCGCCCGGCTCGGGATGGGGGACTTGGACGAGGCGTGCACCATGGCCACCGACGCGCTGCGGGCGGCCGGGGAGATGCGCTCGGCCCGTTCGCTGGAGTACGTCCGGGACTTCCACCGCCGGCTCACCCCCTACCGGGGCAGCCCGGTGGCCCGCGCCTTCGAGGAGACGGCGCGTCAGGCGGGGGTGATCTGACGACGGTCGGGGGCGATCCGAGGGCGGGCGGCCGAGGGCGATCCGACGACGGCCGGGGGTGATCCGAGGGCGGGCCGGGCCGGGGCCGGCCGAGCGCGCCCCCCGACCGGCCCGCCGCGGCTACCAGCTCTCGGCGTTGACCCGCTGCCGGTCGCCCTCGGTGGCGGGCGGGCGGACGGTCCCGCGCAGCCGCTGGGCCAGCAACGGGAAGGCCAGGACGGAGAGCATGCCCGCGCCGACCAGCGCGGCCGCGGTGGAGGACGGCAGGTGCCCGGCGTCCACCTCGATCGTGGTGATCACCACGACCAGCGGCAGCGCGGTCGCGCCGTACAGGCCGAGCGCCGCCCGGTCGCGCCGGCCGAGCCCGATCGGGGCGAGGAGGGCGGCCGGCAGTCCGCGCACGGTCAGGAGCAGCAGCAGGAACACCGGGACGAGCAGCAGGTTGCCCGGGTCCCGGAGCAGCGCCTCCAGGTCGAACTTCATCCCGCTGACCACGAAGAACACCGGGACGAGGAACCCGAAGCCGATGCCCTCCAGCTTGGCCTCGATGACCTCCTCCTCGGCCTCCGGCACATCGGTGAGCAGCAGGTGGGAGACGATCCCGGCGGTGAACGCGCCGAGCAGCATGTCCAGATCGAGCCAGACCGCGGCGGACACCATCGCGGTGAGCACCAGGATCACCGTGCGGATCGCGAACTGGCCGGAGGTGCGCAGGGTCCGGCGGATCAGCCGGGTCATCCAGTCCGGCCGGGGCCGGCGGGCGTAGCCGACGGCGGCCGCCGTGATCACCGCGAAGGCGGCCAGGATGACGGCGGTCCGCAGCGGGCTGTTGCCGCTGAGCAGGATCGCGATCGCGATGATCGGCCCGAACTCGCCGACCGCGCCGGTGGCCATCACCAGCGAGCCGAACGGGGTCGGCAGCTCCCCGGCGTCCCGCAGGATCGGCAGGATGGTGCCGAGCGCGGTGGTGGTGAGGGCGAGTCCGGCGAAGGCGCCGTTCAGGGGGTCCCGGTTGACCATCGCGCCCACGCCGAGGGCCACCACGAGGGACACCAGCCACGCGGCGCCCGCCCGTTTCAGCGGGCCGCCGCGCAGCTTGGCGAAGTCGATCTCGTAACCGGCCAGGAACATCAGCATCGCCAGGCCGAACTCGGAGAGCGCGTCGACCAGACCGCCGACCTGCGCCCAGTCCAGTACGTCGGGGCCGATCAGGACGCCGAGCACGATCTCGAACACCACCGTGGGGACGGCGACCCACCGCAGCAGCCGGTCGGCGAGCAGCGGCGCGGCCACGGCGGCGGCCGGGATCAGGATCAGCGTGAGCGGCTCGACCTGGAAGTCGGCGCTCACCGGGCGACGGGCCCGGGGTTCTGGACGGAAAGCATCCGATTAGCGGTCATATCGGCATACTGGCATGCCGTTGCCTGCCGCCTCGGCAGGCCGCCGGTCGCGTGTTCAGGCCGCCGCCTCCGCCTCCCGGGCGGTGGCCGGCAGCCCGAGGTCGCGCACCACGGCCTGCGCCGCCCGCCGCCCCGAGACCAGCGCGCCCTGGACGCTGCTGGTGTCCCGGTGGTCGCCGCAGACGTACAGCCCGGCCAGCAGTCGCACCGGGCGCCGGCTGTTGTGCGGCGGCGGCATGGCGGGCACCGCGTCCGGGACGTGGCGCACGCTCAGGAACTGCCAGCCCTTGGCCGGGGCGCCGTACAGCTCGGCCAACCGCGCGCGTACCGCGGGTTCGAGCGCGGCCGGCCCGCCGGCGTCGAAGGACCGCCGCCCCAGCACCGTCGTGGCGACCAGCGCCTGTCCGGCCGGGGCGTACGAGGGGTGCAGCTCGCTGAGCACCAGGGAGTGCGAGACCAGCGGCGGGTGGCCGTTCGGCCGGTCGCCGTCCAGCAGCAGCACGGCCTCGCCGATCGGCGTGCGGTCCGTCGCGTGGTAGAAGGTCGTGACCGGGTGGAAGTCCGGCAGCCGCAGCCCGGGCAGCAGTCCGGCGGCGGAGCGCGCGTCGGTCGCCACCACGACGGCCTGGGCGCCGATCCGGCCGTGGCCGGCGGTCTCCACGCCGTCGGCCGCTATCGAGGTGACCCGCACTCCGGTCCGCAGGGTCCCGGCCGGCAGGGCGGCGGCCACCTGGGCGGGCACGGCCGCGATCCCGTCGGCGGGCAGACAGAGCCGGCCGCGCGCGTAGCAGTGCAGCACCAGGTCGGCGATCCGGCTGCTGGTGCCCAGGGCCGGGTCGCTGAGAAGGGCGCCGAGCAGCGGCCGCAGGAAGCCGTCGACGGTGCGCGGTGCGAGGCCGCGTTCGCCGAGCGCGCGGGCGGTGGTGGTCTCCGGCCGGGCCTGCAGCCGGCCGGCGGGGGTGGCGGCCAGCCGGCTGAGCCAGCCGCCCAGCCGGGCCTTGTCCAGCGGACTGCCGAGCGGCGCCCGGGAGGCCGCCTGCCGGGCGGCGGTCAGCTGCGGATCCCCGGCGCGGTACCGGCGGCCGCCGCTGTACACGAGCACGCCGGGCGCGAGTGGGTGCAGGCCGAGCCGGTCGAGGTCGAGCGCGCGGCCCAGCTCGGGGTAGGCGGTGTTCAGCAACTGGCTGCCGTGGTCGAGCCGGAACCCGTCCAGCTCGCGGGTGGCCATCCGGCCGCCGATCCGGCCCGCGGCCTCCAGGACCTGGACGGTCAGGCCGTGGCCGGTGAGCGCGCGGGCGGCGGCCAGGCCCGCGAGTCCGGCGCCCACCACGACGACGTCCGGATCGGACTGTCGGCGGGTGCGGCGAGTGAAGTCGTATGTGGGCACTGGCGTGCTCCCTCCCTGGTCCCGGAGCTTCGGCCGACGCAGGCAGCGGGGTGCCGGGACACGGTCCGACGATGTGATGCCCAGTCAGTGCGAGCGTCAGACAAGCACACCGGGCCCGATCCGGGCCCCGGGGAGGGTTCGACAGCATGCGGTGGGGGTGCGGTCACGCTCGGTGCGCGCAACCGGCCGGGTTCGGGGTCGGCGGGCGCGCACGGTCACCAGGGGCGTGCGGCGCGCCTGTTGCGTGCTCCTGTGCGCCCCCTCCCGGAGCCCCGCCCGACCCCCGCTCGGCATATGCCCCCGGCCAGGGCGGATGCCGTACGGGGCGTACGCGGGACCGCCCGTGCGGGGTGCCGCACCGGGAGCACCCGGCCTACCGCACCCGGCCTACCGCGCCCGCCGCCCCGCGTGCGCTCCCGGCTCCCCGGCGACGCCCCGCCCCGCCGTTACAGCGCCGCCCGCACCGCCGCGTCCACATCCGGGTGCTCGAAGCGGAAGCCGGCCTCCAGCAACCGCCGCGGCACCACCCGGTGGCTGCCGGTCACCTCGACCGCCAACTCGCCCAGCACCGCCTTGAGCACCGCCTCCGGCACCGGGAACGGCGTCGGCCGCTTCAGCACCCGGCCGAGGGCCGCCGTCAGCTCGGCATTGGTGACCGGCTCCGGCGCGCTGAGGTTGAACGCGCCGCTCAGGTCGTCCCGGTCGAGCAGGAACCGCATCGCCGCGACCTCGTCCACCAGCGAGATGAAGCTCCAGTACTGCCGGCCGTCGCCGAGCCGCCCGCCGAGGCCGAGGCGGAACAGCGGGAAGAGCCGGCCGCCGGCCCCGCCGGCGGCCGAGAGCACCAGCCCGGTGCGCGGGTGGACCACCCGGATCCCGGCCCGCTCGGCGGGCCGGGCGGCGGCCTCCCACTCGACGCAGACCTCGGCCAGGAAGTCGTCCCCGGCGGGGGAGTCCTCGTCGATCACCCGGTCGCCGGTCTGTCCGTAGACCCCGACGGCCGAGGCGCTGACGAAGACCCGCGGCGGCTCCTTGAGTTCCGCCAGCGCGACGGCCAGCGTCTCGGTGCCGAGCACCCGGCTCTCCCGGATCTCCCGCTTGTACGCGTCCGTCCACCGGCGGTCGCCGACCCCGGCGCCCGCCAGGTGCACGACCGCCTCGACGCCTTCCAGCCCGGCCCGGTCGACCTGCCCCAGCAGCGGGTTCCAGCCGATCGCCGTCGTCCCGTCCGACTGCGGCCCGGTTCTGGAGCGGTGCCGGACCAGTCGGACCACCTGGTGGCCGTCGGCGAGCAGCGAGCGGACGAGTGTCGAGCCGATCAATCCCGTGGATCCTGTGACCGCGATGCGCATGGGGCCATCCTTGCAGCTCCGGGCGGCCGGAATTCCGTGTACGCCCCGGGCGCCGCTGATTAGCATGACGCGCATGTACGACGAAGATCTGATCATCCGTCCCGCGCAGACCGAGGACGAGAAGGAGCTCTCCGAGCTCAACCGGGCCGCCTGGTCCTGGCAGAGCGACGTCGCCCCGCAGCCGGCCGAGGGGGACGGCGTGTTCGACGAGCGGCACACCCCGGACCAGTTCCTGCTCGCCCTGCTCGACGGCCGGATCGTCGGCCACATCCGGGTGGTGGCGCCCACTCCGCTGGCCAGCAACCGGCACGTGCGGCAGATCCAGGGCCTGGCGGTCTCCTCCTCGGCCCGCGGCCGGGGCATCGGCCGGGCGCTGGTGGAGGCGGGCTGCACGGCCGCCAGGGAGCAGGGAGCGCGCCGGATCACCCTGCGGGTGCTGGGGCACAACGCCCCGGCCCGCCGGCTGTACGAGGCCTGCGGCTTCGTGGTCGAGGGCTCGCTCGCCGAGGAGTTCCTGATCGACGGCCGGTACGTGGACGACATCTGGATGGCCCGTTCGCTGGCGTCCTGAGCAGACGGGCCCGGCGGGCCGCGAGCGTCCCCGCGCCCGGCCTCCCGCGTCACGCGAGCGTCCCCGCGCCCCGCCGCCCACACGCGCGCACAGGTTACTGACTGGTCGTCAGATCGGGTGCGAGGGTGGTGCAGACTCGTGACAAACCCAACCTGTCTGGAGCAGTGCCGCGCCGGGTACCGTACGGCCGTGAGCAACTCGACGCCTCCCGGGTGGTACCCGGTACCGGGTGCGGACGGCACAGCCGGTCATGAGCGCTGGTGGGACGGCAACGCCTGGACCAGTGACGTCCGCCCCGTCCAGGCGGGCGGCGGCGGGCTCGCCGACGCCCCGACCCAGGTCTCCTGGCAGACCCCGCAACCGCCGGCCCCCGTCTCCCCGCCGCCCGCCTACGGCTACGGCGCCCCGCAGCAGGGCGCGCCCGGCTACGGCTACCCGACGCAGGACCAGCAGGGCTACGGCTACCCGCAGGGCGGCTATCCGCCGCCGCCACCGCAGTCCGGCCGGATGAAGCCGGGCGTGGTCGTGGCGATCGTGGCCGGGGTGCTGGCCGTGGTCGGTGTGGTGGCCGCGATCGCCCTCAACAGCGGCGGCGATCCGAAGGCGGACCCGGCGCCCGTGCCGACGGTCACCGTCACGGACGTCCCGAGCCCGACGCCGACCCGCGGGCCGGCCACGCGCACGCCCGCGCCCGCGCCCACCGCCACTCCCACCCCCGCGCCCAGCCTGCCGCCGGTGCCGGTGGTCAAGGACACCGCCGCCGACGCCCAGCACGCCATCACGGTGCCGATCTTCCAGGGCTGGGACGCGCAGACCGACACCACGCACTCGACGGTCTTCCTGGGCAGCGGCCGCTACACCTGCCCGACCGGCGGATCCTGCATCCGGGGCCAGTTCTCGGTGGAGAAGGACACCATCGCGGGGGCCTCGGCCCGGGCGGCGGCCGAGGCGGCGATGCCCACCTACGCGGCGGCGATCTTCACCGGCATCACCTCGCACACCGATGCCGGCTCCGCCAACACCACCGTGGCGGGCGTCTCGGGCTACGCGGTGCGGTGGCACATCACCACCTCGGACGGCACCAAGGGCTACATCCTGCTGGCGGCCGTCCCCGCCAAGGGCGGCGGCTTCGTGGCCTTCGAGGGCGGGGTGGACGACGCCGCGGGCGCGCCCGACCCGACCGTGCTCGACCAGATCCTCAAGGGCATCAAGCAGGACGGCAGCGGCTCCGGCTCCGGCACCTGAGCCGGCCGCCCCCGGTCCCCGGGCCGTCCCCGGGTCAGTCCCCGTAGCGCTCCCAGAGCTTGGGGAACCGTTTCGCCATGGCGTCCGGGTCGTCGAAGTCCAGGGCGGCGCCGGACGGCCGCGCGGGCTGCCGCTCGCCCACCTCGGGCAGCGGCAGCCCGGTCAGCTGCTCGTACGCCTCGTCGGCCGCGTAGCCCAGGTCCTCGGCCTCGCCGTCCTCCTCCTCGTCGAAGTCGGGGAGCAGGTCGGCCAGATCGTCCGGCTCGTGCAGCCCGCCCTCGAACACCTCCCGGCCCTGGCCGATCAGCCAGCAGCGGAAGTAGTCGAAGGTGTCCTCGGAGGCGCCGTCCAGCAACAGGTAGGCGGCGCCCCACAGGTCGGTGCGGTAGGCGCGCTGGAACCGGGCCTCGAAGAGCCGCGCGAAGTCGATGACGTCGTCCGGGGTCAGTTGGACGAGCCGCTCCACCAGCCGTTCCGCCTGCTCGTCCGGGTCGCCGTCGGCGTCCTCCCGGGTGTCGTCGATGATCTGCCAGAAGTCGGTCTCGTCCATCACCGCTCCAGCATCCCTGTTCGCCCGCGCGATCGCATGCGATGGGCCCGGCGAAACGCGGGCGGTCGCGACCGCCGCCGGGCGCCCCGCGGGCGGACGACCACCCCGCGGCCGGCACCGGGCGGGCGGACCCTAACGCGGAGCCCCGCGCCGTCCGAGGACGACGCGGGGCTCCCTACTGCCGTGGCTGCCTCGCGGGCTGCTGCCTTACAGGCCGAGCTCGACCTCGAACTCGCCGGCCTCGAGGATCTCCTTGACGGCCACCAGGAAGCGGGCGGCGTCGGCGCCGTCCACCAGGCGGTGGTCGTAGGAGAGCGACAGGTAGGTCATGTCGCGGATGCCGATGGCGGTGCCGCCGTCGGCCTCGATGACGACCGGGCGCTTGACCGTCGCGCCGATGCCCAGGATGGCGACCTGGTTCGGCGGCACGATGACGGTGTCGAACAGCGCACCGCGCGAGCCGGTGTTGCTGATGGTGAAGGTCGCGCCGGACAGCTCGTCCGGAGTGATCTTGTTGCCGCGCACCTTGCCGGCCAGCTCCGCGGTCTTCTTCGAGATGCCGGCGATGTTGAGGTCGCCCGCACCCTTGATGACCGGGGTCATCAGACCCTTCTCGGAGTCCACCGCGATCCCGATGTTCTCGGAGTCGAAGTAGGTGATGGTGCCCTCGGCCTCGTTGATGCGGGCGTTGATCACCGGGTGGCTCTTCAGCGCCTGGGCGGCGGCCTTGACGAAGAACGGCATCGGGGACAGCTTCACGCCCTCGCGGGCGAGGAAGGCGTCCTTGGCCTTGCCGCGCAGCGAGATGATCTTGGTGACGTCCACCTCGACCACGCTGGTCAGCTGAGCCTGCTCGTGCAGGGCCTTCAGCATGTTGTCGCCGATGGCCTTGCGGATGCGGGTCATCTTGACCGTCTGGCCACGCAGCGGGGACGGCGCGGCGGCGGCCTTCGGCGCGGCCGCGACGGGGGCCGGAGCGGCCTTCGCGGCCTCGGCGGCGGCGATGACGTCCTGCTTGCGGATGCGACCGCCGACACCGGTGCCGGTGACGGAGGCCAGCGTGACGCCCTGCTCGGCGGCGAGCTTGCGCACCAGCGGGGTGACGTAGGCGTCACCGCTGTCGGCGACCGGCGCGGCGGCGACGGGAGCCGGGGCGGCGACCGGGGCAGCCGGGGCGACGGGGGCCGGAGCGGCGACCGGAGCGGGAGCGGCGACCGGGGCGGCCGGAGCAACCGGGGCCGGAGCGGCGACCGGGGCGGCCGGAGCAACCGGGGCCGGAGCGGCGACCGGGGCAGCCGGGGCGACGGGGGCCGGGGCAGCGACCGGAGCAGCGGGGGCGGCAACCGGGGCCGGAGCGGCCGCACCCGGGGCGCCGATCAGCGCGAGCTGGGCGCCGACCTCTGCGGTCTCGTCCTCGCCGACCAGGATCTTCACCACGACGCCGGCGACCGGCGACGGGATCTCGGTGTCGACCTTGTCGGTGGAGACCTCGAGCAGCGGCTCGTCGACCTCGACCGTCTCACCCTCGGCCTTCAGCCAGCGGGTGACGGTGCCCTCGGTGACCGACTCGCCCAGCGCGGGCAGCAGCACCGGGGTGGCGTCGGCGGCCGGGGCGGCGGCCGGAGCCGCCGGGGCCTCGGCGACCGGGGCGGGGGCGGCGGGCGCCTCCGCGACCGGGGCGGCAGCCGGGGCCGGAGCGGCCTCGGCGGCCGGGGCCGGGGCGGCGACCGGGGCGCCGGAGCCGTCGTCGATGATCGCCAGCTCGGCGCCGACCTCGACGGTCTCGTCCTCGCCGACCTTGATCGAGGCCAGGATGCCCGAGGCCGGGGCCGGGATCTCGGTGTCGACCTTGTCGGTGGAGACCTCGAGCAGCGGCTCGTCGACCTCCACACGCTCACCCTCGGCCTTCAGCCAACGGGTGACGGTGCCCTCGGAAACGCTCTCGCCCAGCGCGGGCAGTGTTACTGAGACCGCCATGGTTTCAGCGACTCCTATCAAGTCTTGCGTACTGGAATGGGGGGTGTGGGGCGCGATCAGTCGTGCGCGTGCAGCGGCTTGCCGGCCAGCGCCAGGTGCGCCTCGCCCAGGGCCTCGGACTGGGTCGGGTGGGCGTGGATGAGCTGCGCGACCTCGGCCGGCAGGGCCTCCCAGTTGTAGATCAGCTGAGCCTCGCCGACCTGCTCGCCCATCCGGGCGCCGACCATGTGGACGCCGACCACGGCGCCGTCCTTGACCTGGACGAGCTTGATCTCGCCGGCGGTCTTCAGGATCTTGCTCTTGCCGTTGCCGGCCAGGTTGTACTTGAGGGTGACGACCTTCTCCTTGCCGTACAGCTCGACGGCCTTGGCCTCGGAGATGCCGACGGAGGCCACCTCGGGGTTGGAGTAGGTCACGCGCGGGACGCCGTCGTAGTCGATCGGCACGGCCTTGAGGCCGGCCAGGCGCTCGGCGACCAGGATGCCCTCGGCGAAGCCGACGTGGGCCAGCTGCAGGGTCGGGGCGAGGTCGCCGACGGCGGAGATGGTGGGCACGTTGGTGCGCATGTACTCGTCGACGAGCACGTAGCCGCGGTCCATCGCGACGCCGTTCTCCTCGTAGCCGAGGCCGGCCGAGACCGGGCCGCGGCCGATGGCGACGAGCAGCAGGTCGGCGTCGATCTGCTTGCCGTTCTCGGTGGAGACGCGCACACCGGTCTCGGTGTACTCGACGCCGGAGAAGCGGGCCTTCAGCTCGAACTTGATGCCGCGCTTGCGGAACGCGCGCTCCAGCAGCTTGGAGGAGTTCTCGTCCTCCAGCGGGACCAGGTGCGGCAGTGCCTCGACGATGGTGACCTCGACGCCGAAGGACTTCCAGACCGAGGCGAACTCGACGCCGATCACGCCGCCGCCGAGGATCACGGCGGACTTCGGGATGCGGTCGAGCTTGAGCGCGTGGTCGGAGGAGATCACGCGGTCGCCGTCGATGGTCAGGCCCGGCAGCGACTTCGGCACGGAGCCGGTGGCGAGGACGATGTGGCGGCCCTCGATGCGCTGGCCGTTGACGTCCACCGAGGTCTGCGAGGAGAGCCTGCCCTCGCCCTGGATGAAGGTCACCTTGCGGGAGGCGACCAGGCCCTGCAGGCCCTTGTACAGGCCGGCGATGACGTCGTCCTTGTACTTGTGGACACCGTTGATGTCGATGCCCTGGAAGGTGGCCAGCACGCCGAACTCGGCGGCCTCCTTCGTCTCGTCCGCGATCTCGGCGGCGTGCAGCAGCGCCTTGGTCGGGATGCAGCCGCGGTGCAGGCAGGTGCCGCCCAGCTCACCCTTCTCGACCAGGGCGACGCTCAGGCCCAGCTGAGCGGCGCGGAGCGCCGCGGCGTAACCGCCGCTTCCGCCTCCGAGAATGACTACGTCGAAAACGGTGCTGGCGTCGTTCGCCACGTCACGTCCTCCATGCAATGGGGTGGGTCGCCGGGCCGGTCGCGGTCCGGTGGGTCGGAAGCCTTTGTGGGGCGCCCAGTCGTGCCGGAAATACATCTTCGCACTTGTTCACGGCAGCTGATGTCCGGGTCCGCCCCAGGGGTGTCCCGAAGGGTGGTCACAGGGGCGGGAATGCCCCCGACGGAAGGGCATCATCGCAGCTCAACGCGGGGTTGACAGCGGCGGGAGCGGCGTATTGGGCGGGCCGGGCCGCGCCTGGTTCCGCACTGTGGAACAAAGTTTCGCCCGCAGCGAACAGAGGTGCGGGCGGGGTCCCGCCTTCTACTCGCAGGTAACCGCGCTGAGGGCGGGGTCGCGAACGCGGGCGGGGTCGTGAGCGCGGGCGGACCCGGGAAGACGGACGGGGTCCGGCGCGAGCGCGCCGAACCCCGTCCGTCCGAACCCCGGATCAGGCCTTGTCGCCCGCCGCGGTCCGCTCGGCGAAGCGGACCAGGGTGCGCACCGCGCTCGCGGTGCCGCCCTTGGGGGTGTAGCCGAACGGCGCGGCCTCGTGGAAGGCCGGGCCGGCGATGTCCAGGTGGGCCCAGTCGATGCCCTCGGCCACGAACTCCTTGAGGAACAGGCCGGCCACCAGGCCGCCGCCCATCCGCTCGCCCATGTTGGCCAGGTCGGCGATGGTCGACTCGGTCATGCCCTTGCGCAGCTCGGCCGGCAGCGGCATCGGCCAGGACTGCTCGCCGGCCTCGCCCGCGACGGTGTGCAGGGTCTCGCGCAGCTCGTCGTTGTTGGCCATCACACCGAAGGTGCGGCTGCCCAGCGCCAGCATCATCGCGCCGGTCAGCGTCGCCACGTCGACGATCACGTCCGGGTTCTCCTCGCCGGCCCGCACGATGGCGTCGGCCAGCACCAGGCGGCCCTCGGCGTCGGTGTTGAGCACCTCGACGGTCTTGCCGCCGTACATCTTCAGCACGTCACCCGGGCGGGTGGCGGTGCCGGACGGCATGTTCTCGGCCAGCGCCAGCCAGGCGGTGACGTTGACGGCCAGGCCCAGGCGCTTGGCGGAGACGACGGCGGCGAACACCGCGGCGGCGCCGGCCATGTCGCACTTCATGGTCTCGTTGTGGCCGGCCGGCTTCAGCGAGATGCCGCCCGAGTCGTAGGTGATGCCCTTGCCGACGAACGCCAGGCTCGCCTTGGCCTTCGGGTGGGTGTACGCCACCTTCACCAGCCGCGGCGGGTTGGCCGAGCCGTTGCCGACGCCCAGCAGGCCGCCGAAGCCGCCCTTGAGCAGCGCCTTCTCGTCCAGCACCTCGACCTTGAGGCCGTGCTCCTTGCCGGCCGCCTGGGCGATCGCGGCGAAGATCTTCGGGTTCAGGTCGTTCGGCGCGGTGTTGACCAGGTCGCGGGCGCGGTTCATCTCCTCGCCGACGACCAGGGCGCGCTCGACGGCGGCCTTGGCGTCCTTGCTGCCCTTGCGGGCGGTCAGCAGCACCAGCTCGCCGACCGGCTCCTTGGCGCTGCCGTTGCCCTTGTAGGTGCCGAAGGAGTACGCGCCGAGCAGGCCGCCCAGCGCGACCGCCTCGACCTCGTCGGCGGACTCGACCGGCAGGGCCAGCGCGGCCTTCTTGCTGCCGGCCAGGGTGCGGGCGGCGACACCGGCGGCGCGGCGCAGCGTCTCCAGGCCGTAGCCGCCGTCGGCGGCCTCGCCGAGGCCGACCGCGAGCACGAGCGCGGCCTTCAGGCCGGCGGGGGAGGGGACCTTGACGGCCTCGCCCTCGGCGCCGGTCGCGCCCAGGGTGGTGAGGACCTCGGCCAGCTTGCCCTCGAACGCCTCGCTCACGGCTTCGGCGCCCGGCGCCAGCACGATGCCCTTCGGGCCCTTCGCCACACCGATCACCAGCGCGTCCGCGCGCAGCGAGGCGGCGGAGGAGGTGCTCACAGACAATGCAGTCACGTAATGCGTCCTGTTCTATCGCGGTCCACGGCACCGGTGACGGCACGGCTGCCGCACCGGCGCAGCCCGGGGCCGCCACTGCGGGCCGTCCCGCCGGTGCGGGTCTGGTCCGGGGCCCCTGGCGCGTGCGTCTACCGGTCTCGGCGGCCGCACACACCAGAAACCCCGGCTCCTCGACGCGCGTCGGCCGGGCCGGACCTGCGACGGTGCAGGGCTGCGGTGCTCCCCGCATGGTAGTCCGCATGCTGGAATCACGCGCCGCCCGGTGTCCCGCCGTCCGCTCCGGGGCCCGGCGGTGCGCCTCAGCCCAGCAGCGCGAGGGCGAACACCGCGCCGGTCGCGGCGGTCTCGGCCATCGCACCGAGGACGTCCCCGGTGATGCCGTCGAACCGGTGTACGCAGCGCCGCAGCAGCAGCCAGGAGCAGCCCAGGCCGACCGCAACGGCCAGCGGCAGCCGCAGAACTGACCAGCCGTCAAGCAGGCCGAGGGCGGCCAGCAGCAGCGCCGAGCAGGCCGTCGACGCCGCCGCCGCGCCCGGCGGCACGGTACCCGCCACCATCGCGCCGAGCCCGCCCGGACGGGCGGCCGGCACCGGGCGCGCGCAGCCCCAGGCCAGTGCGCACCGGGCCGTCGTCGCCGAGGCGAGCACCGCGAGCGCGCCGCGCGCCGGCGAGGCGTCGAACTGCCCGGCCAGTGCGGCGATCTGGGCCAGCAGCACCAGCACCAGCGTGAGTACGCCGAACGGCCCGATGTCGGACTGCTTCATGATGCGCAGCGCGTCCTGCGCCGGTTTGCCGCTGCCCAGCCCGTCGGCGACATCGGCCAGACCGTCCAGGTGCAGGCCCCGGGTCAGCGCGGCCAGGACGCCGACGGCGGTCACCGCGCCGAGCGGCCCGCCCGCTCGCCAGGCCACCGCCGCTCCCGCGCCGGCGGCCAGGGCCCCGAGCACCAGGCCGACCACCGGCGCCGCCGTCATCGCCCGGCCCGCCGTCGGGCGGTCCCACCGCTCGACCCGCACCCGCAGCACCGAGAGCGTGCCGAAGGCGAACCGCAGTCCCTCACCCCAGCCGGCCGCTGCCTCCGGTGACCCGTCCCGCATGGCCCGCCGCTCCTCACATCCGTACGTCGGGGCGCGGCCCCGTGCCGCGCCGCGCTCCGCGGCGGCCCGGCCTTCGGGGCGGCGGGAGCCGGGCGGCCGCGGAGCCGGGCGGTCAGACCCGGCCGAGCAGCTCCGCCGCCGAGGGCAGCTTCGGCTGCTCCTTGGGCGTCGCCGGAGTCCTCGGGACGGGCGCGTGCTCGGCCAGGGCGTCCGCCGCGGCCTGCAGCAGCGGCAGCGCCATCAGCGCGCCGATGCCCTCGCCCATGGTGATCTCCTGCTCCTGCAGCGGCGTCAGGGTGAGCCGGTCGTAGGCCTTGGCCTGGGCCGGCTCGCCGGTGGACTGCCCGGCCCGCCACCACTCCGGCGCCCGGAACGCGATCCGCTGGGCGACCAGCGCGCAGGCCGCGGAGACCACGCCGTCCAGCACCACCGGGAGCTTGCGCACGGCGGCCTGCAGCAGGAAGCCGGTGATCGCCGCGAAGTCGGCGCCGCCGGTGGTGCCGAGCAGCGCCAGCTGGTCGCCGAGCACCGGCCGGGCCCGCCGCAGCGAGTCCCGGACGGTCGCGCACTTGACCATCCACACCCGGTCGTCGATGCCCGAGCCGCGCCCGGTCACCGCGGCCGCGTCCGTCCCGCAGAGCGCGCCGACCAGGACCGCCGCCACCGTGGTCGCGCCGACCCCGAGGTCGCCCAGGACCACCAGGTCGGTACCGGCGTCGGCTTCCTCGTCGGCGACGGCCATCCCGGCCCGGAAGGCCTTGGCCGTCTCCTCGGCGCTCAGCGCGTCCTCGACGTCGATCCGGCCGGAGCCGCGCCGCACCCGGTGCGCGACCACGTCGTCCGGGAAGTCGGACGGGTCCGCGTCCACCGCGACGTCCACCACCCGCACCTCGGCGCCGAAGCGCCGGGCGAGCAGGGCGACCGGCGCGGTGCCGTCCAGCACCGCCCGCACCCGGGCGGCCGTGCCGCCCCGCGCGGGCAGCCGGGACACCCCGAGGGCCGCCACCCCGTGGTCGGCGGCGAACAGCAGCACCTTGGGCGCCGACAGCGGCCGCACCGGGGAGCACCCCTGTACGGACGACAGCCAACTGCCCAGCTCCTCCAGCCGGCCGAGCCCGCCGCGCGGGCGGTCCAGCGCCTGCCAGCGCTCTTCGGCGGCCCGCCGGGCGCTCTCGTCGGGGCGCTCGACGAGCGAGGAGAACGTATCGAGATCCACGGTCGTGTCCATCGGTCGGAAGGCTACACGCCGCAGATGGTCAGCCTGCGGCGGGCTTGACCGTCAGAACCTGCCCCGCCACGACGAGCAGCACACGCTCCGAGGCGTCGGCCACCGCCATGTTCAGCCGGCCCAGGGTGTCGCGGAAGCGGCGGCCCGAGGCGGTCGCCGGGACGATGCCCATGCCCACCTCGTTGCTGACCGCGATCACGGGTCGCCGGGTCGCCGCCCAGGCCCGCGCCAGCCCCTCGCAGCGCCGCTGGACCGCCGCCTCGCCGCCGTCCGCCCAGACCGCGTCGTCCCAGGCGCCGCACTCGTCCATCACCGCGGTCAGCCAGAGCGCCAGGCAGTCGATCAGCACCGGCGCCGGGTCGGCGGCGTCCGCCAGCACGGCCTCCAGGTCGCAGGTCTCGGCGGTGCGCCAGCTCGCCGGCCGCCGGTCGCGGTGCAGCGCGACCCGCTGCGCCCACTCGGTGTCGCCGTCCCGGGTGCCGCTGGTGGCCACGTACAGGACGTCCTGGTGCCGGGCGAGCAACTGCTCGGCCCTGGTGGACTTGCCGGACCGGGCGCCGCCGAGGACCAGGGTGCGGGGGAGTGCGGGGTGGGCTGCCATGCGTCCATCCTGCCAAGGGGGCGGCGCACCGCCCCGGTCGGGCCCGGACCGACCGACAACGCGGCCCCGGCCAGGCATACGGAAGATCGGGCCGGGAAGGCTAAGGTGCGCAGCACACGCGCAGTACACAGGCAGCGCACAGGTCGTCAGTGGGAGGAAACCGGACATGGTCTGGACGTGGCGGTACGAGAAGGCGGACGGCACCGTGGTGGCCCCGAGCGGCGGCCAGGAGGAGGAGTTCGCCGGCCAGGGGGACGCCGAGACCTGGATCGGGGAGAGCTGGAAGCAGCTGGCCGAGGACGGCGTGGACACCGCGGTCCTGCTCGACGACGGCCGGGAGATCTACTCGATGAGCCTGCACGAGGCCTGAGCCCTCTACTTGGCCCCGAACACGTGCAGCAGCGCGGCGACCTGCCGGTACGGGTCGGTGCGACCGGCCCGCTCCTCGGCCTCCAGCAGCTGCGCGAGCTGCCGGCCGTCCACCGGCGGCGCCGCGTCGTCGGGCGCGTTGTCGGTGAAGACCCGTACGCCGTACCAGTGCCGCAGCGGCACGGACACCTCGGAGAGGGTGACGGCGAGGTCGGCGAGCCGGTCGGCCCGGGCGGCCAGTCCGAGCCGGTTGTAGTAGCGGTCGCTCTCGAAGGCGTGCAGGGCGGCCCGCCAGTCCCCGGCGGCGGCGGGCCGCAGGGCCAGCGCGTCGCGGTTGCGGACCAGCAGCGAGAGCAGCCCGCCGGGGGCGAGCAGCCGGGCCAGCGAGGCGATCATCGGATCCGGGTCCGGCAGGTACATCAGGACGCCGTGGCAGAGCACCACGTCGAAGCTGCGCGGCCCGAACCAGCGGCCGCACTGGTGGCCGTCGCCGCTGAGCAGCTGCATCCGGCCGCGCACCTCGGGCGGCTCCTCGGCCAGCGCCCCCTGGGCGACGCCGAGCGCGACCGGGTCGGAGTCGATCCCGGTGACGTAGTGGCCGGCCCGGGCCAGCCGCAGCGCCTGGGTGCCCTGGCCGCAGCCGATGTCGAGGACGCGCTGTTCGGCGCGGCCGGCGAGCTGCTCGGCCAGCTGCCGGGCGACCAGCTCCTGCCGGACGAGGTTGCGCAGGCCGCCGAGGCGTTCCAGCCAGGGGCCGGCGCCGCCGGCGAAGGAGCCGCTGCGCGAGGGCAGCCGGCGCTCCTGGGCGATCCGGTCGTGGCCGCCGTCGCCCTGGCCCGGAAGCGCGTACAGGCCGGGCCCCTCCCAGGCGGGAGGGGCCCAGCCGGAGTCCACCGGTTCGGCGGTCAGGGCTTCTCTCCGCGCCGCACCTGCGGCTTGGGCAGGCGCAGCCGGCGCATCTGCAGGATGCGCATCAGGCCGTAGGCGACCGCACCGCGGGTGTTCTGGTCCGCGAACCGCTCGGTGAGCTGCTTGCGCAGACCGAAGCCGAGGCGGACGAAGTCCAGCACCACCAGCACGAAGAAGGCCAGGAAGAGCAGCGTGGAGAGCAGCTGGAGGGCCGGCACCTTGACGATGCTGAGGACCAGGATCACCACGGCGGCGGGCAGGAAGAACTCGGCGAGCGACCAGCGGGCGTCCACGTAGTCGCGGGTGAACTTGCGCACCGGGCCCTTGTCACGGGCCGGCAGGTGCCGCTCGTCACCCTCCAGCAGCGCGGTGCGCTGCTTCTCGCGCTCGCTGCGCATCCGCTCGCGCGCCTGGCGGGAGGCCTCCTTGCGGTCCTTGGGCACGGTCACCCGGGTGCGCCGGTTGGCCTCGGCCGCACTGCGCTTGGGCGTGGGCCGGCCCTTCTTCGCCTGCGGGTCGCGGGTCTGGGTCGTCTCGTCCTGCTTCTCCAGCACGGCGGCGGAGGCAGCGGCATCATCTGAACGGCGTCGGAACACACCACCAGCGTACGGGGTGCGCGACCGCTTCCACGGGTGCCCTCGGACCCAAACGCATATCGATCGTGCCGGTCCGGGCCCGGAGCCGGGTTTGCGGGGGTCTTCCCGTAGGGGATCACACCGGCGGACGGTGGCTGGGATGAGGGGCGGATCCACCCCGGGGATGAGGCCGCCGCCGGGTCGCTGTAGCAGTCTTGTTGCAGGCAGGTGCACTGCGGCGACGGGCTCGCTGCACATACACTCGTCGTGTCTGGTAACGAGATAAAGACCGCAGGCCGGAGAAGGGGGCACCCGAGGCCCATGAGCGACGGAATCATGAAGCGTATGGGGTTGATCTTCCGCTCCAAGGCGAACAAGGCCTTGGACCGGGCGGAGGATCCCCGTGAGACGCTCGACTACTCGTACCAGAAGCAGCTCGAACTGCTGCAGAAGGTACGTCGCGGCGTCGCGGACGTGGCCACCTCGCGCAAGCGCCTGGAGCTCCAGCTGACCCAGCTGCAGCAGCAGTCCGCCAAGTACGAGGACCAGGGCCGCAAGGCGCTCTCGCTCGGTCGGGAGGACCTCGCGCGCGAGGCCCTGACCCGCAAGGCGAACATGCAGTCCCAGATCACCGATCTGGAGGTGCAGTACCAGCAGCTCCAGGCGGAGGAGGAGAAGCTCACGCTCGCCTCCCAGCGGCTGCAGGCCAAGGTCGACGCCTTCCGCACCAAGAAGGAGACGATCAAGGCCACCTACACCGCGGCCCAGGCGCAGACCCGGATCGCCGAGTCCTTCTCCGGCATCTCCGAGGAGATGGGCGACGTCGGCCTGGCGATCCAGCGGGCCGAGGACAAGACCGCCCAGATGCAGGCCCGCGCGGGTGCGATCGACGAGCTGCTGGCCTCCGGCGCGCTCGACGACGCCAGTGGGCTCGGCCGCAAGGACGACATCGAGGCGGAGCTGGAGCGGGTCGCCGGTGGCTCGGACGTCGAGCTGGAGCTGGCCCGGATGAAGGCCGAGCTGACGGGTGGCTCGCCGGCCTCCGGTCCGCAGGCCATCGAGCCGGGCAAGGCGCAGCCGCAGGACGCCCAGCCGGACAACCCGCGGATCAACTACAACAAGTGACCTGAGCTTCACCCCACTGAACCAGGGAGACGCAAGGCATGATCATGAGGGTCATGGGGGAGGGCCAGTTCGAGGTGGGCGACGCCCATCTGAACCGGCTGAACAAGCTCGACGACGAGCTTCTCGCCGCGCTGGAGTCGGGGGACGAAGAGCATTTCCGTCGAGCGCTCGGGGAGCTGCTGGGCGCGGTGAAGGAGTTCGGCACCCCGCTGCCGGACGCCTCGCTGGAGCCCTCCGACCTGATCCTCCCCGATGCCGACTCGACGATCGACCAGGTTCGGCAGCTGCTGCGGGCCGAGGGTGACGGCCTGATCCCCGGCTTCCCCGAGTAGCCGCCGTCTCGCGCCAGACGAAAGGGCGGGCTCCTCCATCACGGAGGAGCCCGCCCTTCGGCGTGCGGTGCGTGGCTACGGCAGGGCGAGCATCCGGTCCAGCGCCGCCTTGGCGTACTTCTCGGTCTCCGGGTCGACCCGGATCACGTTCGGCACCCGGCCCTCGACCAGCGACTCCAGTGCCCAGACCAGGTGCGGCAGGTCGATCCGGTTCATCGTGGAGCAGAAGCAGACCGCCCGGTCCAGGAAGACGACCTCCTTGTCCGGGTGCGCCTTGGCGAGGCGGCGGACGAGGTTCAGCTCGGTGCCGATGGCCCACTTGGAGCCGGGCCCGGCGGCGTCCAGCGCCTTGATGATGTACTCGGTCGAGCCCACCATGTCGGCGGCCGCGACGACCTCGTGCTTGCACTCGGGGTGCACCAGCACGGTGACGCCCGGGATGCGCTCGCGGACGTCGTTGACCGAGTCCAGCGAGAACCGGCCGTGCACCGAGCAGTGGCCCCGCCAGAGGATCATCTTGGCGTCCCGCAGCTGCTCGGCGGTCAGGCCGCCGCCCGGCTTGTGCGGGTTGTAGAGCACGCAGTCGTCCAGCGAGAGGCCCATCTCGCGCACCGCGGTGTTGCGGCCCAGATGCTGGTCGGGCAGGAAGAGCACCTTCTGCCCCTGCTCGAAGGCCCACTCCAGGGCCCGCTGGGCGTTGGACGAGGTGCAGATGGTGCCGCCGTGCTTGCCGGTGAAGGCCTTGATGTCGGCGGAGGAGTTCATGTACGAGACCGGGACGGTGACGTCGGCTATGCCGGCGTCGGTCAGGACGTCCCAGCACTCGGCGACCTGCTCCGCGGTGGCCATGTCGGCCATCGAACAGCCGGCCGCGAGGTCCGGCAGGACGACCTGCTGGGCGTCGCCGGTGAGGATGTCCGCGGACTCGGCCATGAAGTGCACGCCGCAGAAGACGATGTACTCGGCCTCCGGGCGGGCGGCCGCGTCGCGCGCGAGCTTGAAGGAGTCGCCGGTGACGTCGGCGAACTCGATCACCTCGTCGCGCTGGTAGTGGTGGCCGAGGATGAAGACGCGCTCCCCGAGTGCCTCCTTGGCGGCCCGGGCGCGGGCGACCAGGTCCGGGTCGGAGGCGGCGGGAAGGTCTCCGGGGCACTCGACGCCGCGCTCGCTGTTCGGGTCGGCCTCACGGCCGAGCAGCAGCAGAGCGAGCGGCGTCGGAGTGGGGTCGACGCCGTAGGTCTCGGTGATGGTGGTGGTCACGGGCGGGTGCCCTTCTGTGCGGCCGATCAGTCGGTGCAGCCTTCTCGTCTATCTGACGCTATCTATGATAACCGCTTAGCGTCAGACTGACGATGGCCATCCTGTCGATGTGACGAGAACCGCTCTCCGCTTCGGACCCGTTCGGTGGCGCCGGAAGCACGATATGACGAGGTCCGGCGTGGCCGAATCGATATCCGGGCCCGGCCGGGTTTGGCTGGGTCCATGAAGGCAATCGCGATCCGCCGCTACGGCGGCCCCGAGGTGGTCGAGTACCTCGACCTGCCGGACCCCAAGGTCGGGCCGGACTCGGTACTGGTGGAGGTCAGGGCGGCCGGGGTGAACCCGGTGGACTGGCGGGTCCGGGACGGCAGCCTGGACGGTCTGCTGGACGCCCACTTCCCCCTGGTGATGGGCTGGGACGCGGCCGGGGTGGTCCGGGCGGTCGGTGGCGGGGTGACCGAGTTCGCGCCCGGCGACGAGGTCTACGGATACGTGCGCAAGGACTCCGTCGAGCACGGCACCTACGCCGAGCTGGTCGCCGCACCCGTCCGTACGCTGGCCCGCAGGCCCGCGGCCCTGGACTGGGCGCAGAGCGGCGGCCTGCCGCTGGCCGGTCTCACCGCCCTGCAGAGCCTGCGGGCGCTGCGGGTGCGGGCGGGCGACACCGTGCTGGTGCACGCCGCCGCGGGCGGGGTCGGCCACCTGGCCGTGCAGATCGCCAGGGCGTTCGGGGCCCGGGTGATCGGCACCGCGGGCGTGCGCAACCACGACTACCTGCGCGGCCTCGGGGCCGAGCCGGTCGCCCACGGCGAGGGCCTGGCCGAGCGGGTCCGGGCGCTGGCGCCCGACGGTGCGGACGCCGCCCTCGACCTGGTCGGCGGCGGGGCCGTCGACGTCTCGGCCGCCCTGGTCGCGGACCCGTCCCGGATCGCCTCCGTCACCGACTACCGGGTGAGGGCGCTCGGCGGCCACTACGTCTGGGTCCGCCCCGACGCCGCCGGGCTGGCCGAGCTGGCCGCGCTCGCCGACGACGGCCGGCTCACCGTCACCGTCGCCTCCACCTTCCCGCTCGCGCAGGCCGGCTCCGCCCAGGCGCTGAGCGCCGAGGGCCGCACCCGGGGGAAGATCGTCCTCCTGGTCGACTGAGCCCGCCGGACCGGGGACGGACCCCGATCCGTCATCTGTCAGCGGTGGACTCGGTCCTGTCATCCGCCAGAATGGTGCAGAACCGTTTCGGCGGCTGCCGCCCCCCGCCGACCCCGTACGACCTGTGGAGCCCCGCACCGATGACCAGCAGTCGAGCACACGAGACGGTCGGGGCCGACCTCGACGAGACCGACCGTCTCCTGCTCGCCCGGCTGGGCAGCGACGGCCGGGCCTCGTACGCCGAGATCGGCCTGCAGGTGAACCTCTCCGCCACCGCCGTCCGCCGCCGGATCGACCGGCTGCGGGCGCGCGGGGTGGTCCGCGGCTTCACCGTCGTCCTCGACCCCTCGGTGCTCGGCTGGCAGACCGAGGCCTTCGTCGAGGTCTACTGCCGTGAGCGGACCGCCCCCGAGGAGATCCTGGCGAGCCTGCGCCAGTTCCCCGAGGTGGTCGCCGCCTGGACGGTCACCGGTGACCCCGACGCCCTGGTCCATCTGCGGGCCGCCGACATGCGGCACCTGGAGGCCGTGATCGAGCGCATCCGGCGGGAGCCCGGCGTCCAGCGCAGCCGCTCCTCCGTCGTCCTGTCCCAGCTCATCGGCTGACCCGAACGGTCCAGTCCGGTCCCGCGAAGGGCCGCTCCGCCCCCCCCGGCCGGGGCCCGCCCCGGGGCCTGCGCAGGAATCCTGCGCACGCCCCGGCGAAGACGCTCGAATCCTGCCTGACCAGCCGCGTTCGGACGCGCGGCGGAGGCCCTGCGCTGCCTAGGCTGATCACAACCGGCGGAGCGGTGAGACGTCCCGCGCCGCCGGCCCTCCCCCCGACACCCCACAGCCGAGAGGGACCCCCGTGTCCGCAGCCCCCGACCGCATGCACCGGCCCGACAACGAGCTGGTCGACCTGGTATTCGACTACATGCGGGAGCGGCTGCAGTACGACCCCGTCCCGCTCGACCACCCCGGCGACGGCGAGCACCTGCGCACCCAGCTGGCCGGCCTGCTCAACCCGGACGGCAACAACCCGGCCGACGTGCTGAAGCTCTACGACCACGAGCTCTCCCGCGCGGTGATCTCCGCCGACAGCCCGCGCTACCTCTCGTTCATCCCGTGCGCGCCGACCAAGGCCGCCCTGCTCTTCGACATGGTCGTCTCCTGCGCCTCCCTCCAGGGCATCTCCTGGCTGGAGGCGGCCGGCGCCATCGCCGCTGAGAACCAGGTGCTGCGCCTGATCGCGGACCGGGCCGGAATGCCCGAGTCGGCCGGCGGCACCTTCGTCTCCGGCGGCTCGGCCGGCAACCTCTCCGCCCTGGTGGTCGCCCGCGACACCGCCCGCCGCCGGCTCGGCGTCGGGCCGGAGGCCCGGCTGCGGATCGCCGTCGCCGACCAGGTGCACTCCTCGGTCAAGAACACCTTCAACATCATCGGCGTGGAGGCCTTCAAGGTCCCCACCGTGGACCGCCGCTTCACCGGCGAGGCGCTGCGCGCCGCCCTGGCCGCCGACCCGAACCCCGAGACGGTGATCGCCGTCGTCGGGACGGCCGGCACCACCAACGAGGGCATCATCGACGACCTCCAGGGCCTCTCCGAGGTGGCCCGCGAGCGCGGCCTCTGGTTCCACGTGGACGGCGCCTACGGCGGCGCGGGCCTGTTCGCCCCCTCCGTCCGGGCCCGCTACAACGGCATCGAGCACGCCGACTCCTTCGTGGTGGACCCGCACAAGTGGCTGTTCGCCCCCTTCGACTGCGCCGCGCTGATCTACCGCAACCCGCAGCTCGCCCGCGCCGTGCACACCCAGGACGCCTCCTACCTGGACGTGCTGCACACCGAGGGCGACGAGTGGAACCCCACCGACTACGCCTACCACCTGACCCGGCGCGCCCGCGGCCTGCCGCTCTGGTTCTCGCTGGCCGTGCACGGCACCCAGGCCTACACCGACGCCATCGAGACCGGCCTCACCCTGGCCCGCGACACCGCCCAGCTGATCCGCGACACCGAGCACCTGGAGCTGCTGTTCGACCCGCAGCTCTCCGCGGTCTGCTTCCGCCGCAAGGGCTGGACCAACGACGACTACTACCGCTGGTCGCAGCAGCTGCTCGCGGACCAGATCGGCTTCGTCACCCCGACCGGCTGGGACGGCGAGACGGTCGCCCGCTTCGCCTTCCTGCACCCGGGCACGACCATGGAGATGGTCCGGGAGATCCTGGACACCATGATTTAAGGCCCCTTCGCCGCCGGGGCGCTCGACCCGGCGCCGACGGTCGTCGCTCCGTCGCTCCTTCGTCGCTCCGTCGCTTCTCCCTTTCGGCACCGGCGCGCCCCTTTGGCTCAGGGGTAACCCCGTGGGGGCCGGGGGAGTGGGAGGGCACCGGCGCGCCCCTTTGGCTCAGGGGCAACCCCGTGGGGCCGGGGCCTTTGTGACGGGCCCAGGCCGAACCTCGGTGGGGCCCGGGAGAGCGGTGCGGTGTGTGAACCCCCGCCGGGTGCCCGGCGGGGGTTTCGCCGTCTACAGCAGGGCGCCGTTGGGCAGGTAGGGCGCCGGGGGGCGCATCCCGCGCAGGCCCAGGTAGCCCCGGGTCCGCAGGGTAAGGCCCACCTCCAGGCCGACGTCCAGCGCCCACTCCTGCTCGGCCGTCAGGTACTCCACCCGGGCCTCCACGCCGTCCGGCACCCGTGCCAGCGCCTCGCGCAGCAGCCGGGCGGCGATCCGCTTCGAGGTCGCGGCCAGCAGCTTCACCTCGCCGCCGTCCCGGTAGCAGTAGCCGCTGCCGGCCAGCGCGTCGGCGATCAGCAGTTCCTCGCAGTGGGCCAGCATCAGCTCGTGGTCCGGCCCGTGCGCGGCGCCGCGCAGCCGCCGGTCCACCGAGTCCAGCAGGTGCCGGTGGGTGGCGTTGCCGGGGTGCACCGGGATGTCCCCGGGGTCGAGCAGCCCGGCCCGGTCCACCTGCCCGGTCAGCGTCATGGCCGGGTGCAGGGTGAACCCGGCCAGCCGGTACCGGCGGGCGGCCGCCGGGGACGGCGAGGCACAGAGCATCCCGCGCAGGCAGCCGCGCCCGTACGCGGCGGCCCGCTCCAGCAGGAGCCGCCCGAGCCCCTGGCCCTGCGCCTCGGGCCGCACCACGAGCAGCGCCAGGATCCAGAGGCCCTCGCGGCGCAGCGACAGCACCGCGCCGACCGGCTCGCCGTCGCTCTCCGCCAGCCAGCAGCCCTGCTGGTCGGTGCGGACGAGGTGTCTGATCCGGGCCAGCCGGCGGACCGGCGACCGGTCCTGCGCGGCCGTGCCGGGGGAGTCGGCGAGCGAGGCGAACGAGGCGCGGGCGATGTGCTGGACGGCCTCCGCGTCGGCGGCGGTGTCCTGGACCAGGCGCAGGATCATGCCCACCATCCTGGCCGCCGCGGTGTCCGCCCGGGGCCGGTTCGGCCGGATCGGAGGTCGAGGCGGTGTCCGACCCGCGCGGGTTGTGCGAGCATGGGGAGCGTAGGGGAGCGGGTGGTACACCCGGCCCACGAAAACATTCCGCCGCCGAAAGCCGCCGAAAACACACTGCCGTCCGGGAAATGAATCCGGACGGTCGTTGGTTGGCACTGGCGGCAGACCGTCGTCAAGACCGGGAGAAAGCAGATGACCGTCCAGGACGAGACCACCGTCGAGAGTGGCATCCTCCTTACCGATGCCGCCGCGGCCAAGGTCAAGGGCCTGCTGGAGCAGGAGGGCCGCGACGACCTTGCGCTGCGCGTTGCCGTCCAGCCCGGTGGTTGCTCCGGCCTGCGTTACCAGCTGTTCTTCGACGAGCGCTCGCTCGACGGTGACGTGCTCAAGGACTTCAACGGTGTCAAGGTCGTCACCGACCGGATGAGCGCCCCGTACCTCGGCGGCGCCACCGTCGACTTCGTGGACACCATCGAGAAGCAGGGCTTCACGATCGACAACCCGAACGCCACCGGCTCCTGCGCCTGCGGCGACTCGTTCAGCTAGTCGGCAGACGGCGAAGGCGGCCCCGGATCCTCCGGGGCCGCCTTCGCCGTTCTCGTGGTGGTCCTACTGCCCGCTGATCTCCGGGCCGACCGGGTCCGGGCCGACGTGCGGGTCGCTCTCCAGCGGCACCGGCTGGCCGGTCGCCAGGTCCGTCACCGCCCGGCCCATCAGCGGCTGCTTCAGCTCGGCCGTCACCGTCTGCCGCTTGGCCAGCTCGGCGCAGGCCTGCCCGGCCGGCATCGGCGCCGCCACCGCGACCCGGACGTCCACCCGCCCGGGCTTGGACTCGTCCGCCTTCAGCGCGTACTTCTCGCAGATCCCGCCGTAGAACCAGACCGTCAGCTTGGAGCCGTCCACCCGGTAGGTGATCGCGGGGTGGACCGGTTGCCCGTTCGGCGCCGGCTCGCCGACCGCGATGCCCGGGGGAGTGGGCGCCGGCGTCGGTGTCCGCGCCGGGCCCGTGGGGGTGGCAGGCCGGGGATCGGGGGTGCTCGCCGCCGGATCGGTCGGCGGGGTCGACACCGGTGGCGAGGCGGTGGCGGGGTCCGTCGGCGCGGCCGGGGAGGTCGAGGCGCCGGGGGAGGCCGTCGCACTCGCCGTCGGCTGCGCCGAGCCGGGCGCCGAATCCGCGGCCGACTTGCCGTCGCCGTCACCGCATCCGGCCAGCGCGGCCCCCGCCAGCAGCAGACCCGCCAGCGCGGCCGCCCGCCGTCCGCGCGGCCGGCCGGCCCGTGCTCCACCGGCCCCTGCTCCACCGGTAGGCCGGGGCATCGTCTCCAGATCCATCTGAACATCCTCCCGAGGGTTCAGCGGCGCCGCCTCGACGGCCGCACCGCGCGGATGTGACGTGCCTCGGACGAATCCGGTTCCCGCTCTCCCGCGGGCCGCCCCCGGGGAGGGATCACATGCCGTATTCGGCCATTCCCGCGACCAGCCGCTGCGCCCCGGACGGCACGCTGATGCCGATCCGGGCGGGTGCGCTGGGCTCCGGGCCGGTCGCCAGCAGCGGCCAGAAGCGCCGCAGCTGCCGGGAGGAGTCCACCAGCGCGTCCAGGGTCTCGCCGTCGGTGTCGCCCCGCAGGGCGGGCGGAACACGCAGCGGGTGGTGACTTGGCATCATCGGGCATCGCTCCGATCCACGGTGCCGCGGCCGCACTGCCACGGCTCGGTCAGGGCCGTTCCGGCCCCTGCCAGCGACCCTAGGCCGCCCTTCCGGCCCCCACCAGAGCTACCCGGGGGTAGTACACGTTCGACGGTGGCCGGTGCCAATGCAGGCGGTCTTGCTGTCGCCCCGCCCTCGCCCGGTACCGTGAGTGGGTTCCGCCCCTTGCTTTCTTTGTGGCCATGCCGCCCGCCTGAGGAGACTTCCCGTGCGTATCGCCGTCGCCGGTTCGATCGCCACCGACCACCTGATGACGTTCCCCGGTCGGTTCTCCGACCAGCTCGTCGCCGAGCAGCTGCACACCGTGTCGCTGTCCTTCCTGGTCGACACCCTCGACATCCGTCGCGGCGGTGTCGCGCCGAACATCGCGTTCGGCATGGGTGTCCTGGGCCTGAGCCCGATCCTGGTCGGCGCCGCCGGTGCGGACTTCGGCGAGTACCGCAGCTGGCTGGAGCGCAACAACGTGGACTGCCGGTCGGTCCACATCTCCGAGACCCGCCACACCGCCCGCTTCATGTGCACCACGGACGAGGACCACAACCAGATCGCCTCGTTCTACACCGGCGCGATGGCGGAGGCCCGCAACATCGAGCTCAAGCCGATCGCCGACCGCGTCGGCGGCCTGGACCTCGTGCTGATCGGCGCCGACGACCCGCAGGGCATGGTCCGCCACACCCAGGAGTGCCGGACCCGCGGCTACGCCTTCGCCGCCGACCCGTCCCAGCAGCTGGCCCGCCTGGACGGCGAGGACATCCGCGAGATCGTCGACGGCGCCGCGTACCTGTTCACCAACGAGTACGAGGCCGCGCTGATCGAGACCAAGACCGGCTGGGACGCCGAGGAGATCCTGACCCGGGTGGGCACCCGGATCACCACCCTCGGCAGCAAGGGCGTCCGGATCGACCGCAAGGGCGAGGCCCCGGTGGTGGTCGGCTGCGCGCCCGAGGAGGCCAAGGTCGACCCGACCGGCGTCGGCGACGCCTTCCGGGCCGGCTTCCTGGCGGGTCTCTCCTGGGAGCTGGACCTGGAGCGCTCGGCCCAGCTCGGCTGCATGCTCGCGACCCTGGTGATCGAGACCGTCGGCACCCAGGAGTACGAGCTGCGCCCGGTCACCTTCCTGCAGCGCTTCGAGGCCGCCTACGGCGCCGAGGCCGCGGCCGACGTCCGCGCGCACCTGGTCAAGTAGCCGGCCCGGCGCACCCGCTCAGGCGGTGCGCCGCACCAGGTAGGCCGAGCCCCGGTCGCCGCCGAAGTCGGCGGCCGGGGCCTCGCCCAGGTACTCCTGGCCGCGCATGCCGCACCAGGCGGGGATGTCCAGCCGGGCCGCCTCGTCGTCGGCCAGCACCGCGACCGTCCCGCCGGCCGGCACCTCGCCGATCCGCTTGGCGAGTTCGATCACCGGCAGCGGGCACCGCTTGCCGAGGGCGTCGACCACCAGGGCGTCGGTCACCGGGGCCGGTCGGCCCGCCGGTACCGGCTCCGGCAGCGACAGGTCCAGCCCGAGCGGGGCGCGGACCCGGGCCACCACCTCCGGCAGCACCGTGAGGAACCGTTCGACGTCGGCCTCGGCCGCGCCGAACGGCAGCGAGACCCGGACGTTGCCCTCGGTGAGCACGCCCATCGCCGCCAGCACATGGCTCGGCGTCAGGGTGGAGGAGGTGCAGGACGAGCCGGAGGAGACGGCGAAGCCGGCCCGGTCCAGCTCGGTCAGCAGCACCTCGCCGTCGACGTACAGGCAGGAGAAGGTGACGAGGTGCGGCAGCCGCCGCACCGGGTCGCCGACCACCTCCACCTCGGGCACGGACCGCGGCACCCGGGCCCGGATCCGCTCGACCAGCGCGTGCAGCCGGGCGTTCTCCCGTTCGGCCTCGGCCCGTACCGCCCGGAGCGAGGCGGCCGCGGCCACGATCGCCGGGACGTTGACGAAGCCGGGCACCCGGCCGCCCTCGCGCTCGTCGGCCGGCAGCGGCGAGGAGTACCGGACCCCCTTGCGCACCGCCAGGACGCCGACCCCGGCCGGGCCGCCCCACTTGTGCGCACTGGCCGTCAGCAGCGACCAGCCGCCCGGGACGTCCACCCGCCCGGCGCTCTGCGCGGCGTCCACCAGCAGCGGGACGTCACCGCAGAGCTCGGCCACCTCGGCCACCGGCTGCACCGTGCCCACCTCGTGGTTGGCCGACTGCAGCACGGCGAGCGCGGTGTCCGGCCGCAGCGCGGCGGCGAACCCCTCCGGCGCGACCCGCCCGTACCGGTCGACCGGCACCACGGTGGCCTCCCCGCCGGACGCCTCGTGCCGCTCCGCGGTGTGCAGCACGCTGGAGTGCTCGACCGCGGAGTGCACCAGGTGCGCGCCGTGGCGCCGGCGGCCCGCCAGCGCGCCGAGCATGCCCAGCTGGACGGCCTGCGTCCCGCCGGCGGTGAAGGAGATCTCGTCGGCCCGGGTGCCGAGCACCTCGGCGACCGTCTCGCGGGCGGCGTCCAGCAGCATCCGGGCCTGCCGCCCGGCGCGGTAGAGCCGTGCGGGATCGGCCCACCCCTCGTCCAGGGCGGCGGTCAGTGCCTGCCGCGCGACGGGGTGGAGCGGGGCCGTGGACGCCACATCGAAGTACACGGTCACATTTAACGACACTCCCGGGCGCTTTCAGGCCTCCGGTCACTGCTTACCGGCCGTCAGTCGATCAACCCGAATGTCCGATTCGTCCGCGTCCGACGAACCGTCACCCACGTTGTCCGAGCTCATCCCCCGATCGGGCGAACGGACCTCTAATGCCTACGATGACCTGCGGCGCAGCCCTTGCGGGGCCTGATCGGGCGACCGGGCGGCGCGTTACCGGGACCTGCCCGTCAGCAGCGCATAAGGCTGGAGTAGGGTTTGGCCCGCATAAGCATTCAAACCGTGCCCGTGGACGGGTCGCCGGGGAGGCTCACAATCCTCCGCGGGGCGACGCGAAGGCGGGCGAGACTTCGGGAAGGCGCTACGTGAGTCCCAACGGCTCCGACCGCTCGCCGCGGCGCACGATGCGGCGGAAGCTGCCTCAGGCGCTGGCACTGGGCCTCGTCATCGCGACCGCTACCGGCTGCTCGGCCAATGACCTCCCCAGGCTTGGCCTCCCGAGCCCCGTCACCGAGGAAGGGCCACTGGTCCTCCACATGTGGCAGGGCTCCTGGATCGCGGCTCTGGCAGTGGGCGCACTGATGTGGGGTCTGATCCTCTGGAGCGTGATCTTCCACCGGCGCAGCCGCTCCGGCGTGCAGATCCCTCCGCAGACCCGGTACAACGTGCCCATCGAGGCGCTCTACACCGCGGTCCCCATCATCATCGTGTCGGTGCTCTTCTACTTCGTCGCCCGCGACGAGTCGAGGCTGATCTCCGTCTCCGAGAAGCCGCAGCACACGGTCAACGTGGTCGGCTTCCAGTGGAGCTGGGCGTTCAACTACGAGAACACCGAGCACCCCGACCCGGCCAACAAGGACGCCGCGTACGACGTGGGCACCCCCAAGGAGGTGCCGACCCTGTACCTGCCGGTCAACGAGTCGGTCAAGTTCGTCCTCACCTCGCGTGACGTCATCCACGACTTCTGGCCCGTCAACTTCCTGATGAAGATGGATGTCGTCCCGGGCGTGGTGAACCAGTTCGAGGTCACCCCGAACGTCAAGGGCGAGTACATGGGCAAGTGCGCCGAGCTCTGCGGCGTCGACCACTCGCGCATGCTCTTCAACGTGAAGGTCGTCGACCGCGCCGAGTACGACAAGCACCTGGCGGACCTCCGGGCCAAGGGCCAGACCGGCGCGGTGCCCTCCGGCATCACGACCATGGGAAGTGAAGAGAAGTGACCATCCTCAACGAGCCCGCCGCGGCCGGCGGGGGCGCCGGGGCCGTCACGGTCGGGGCGCAGCGGACCCGGAAGCCGGGTTCGACCATCATCAAGTGGCTGACCACCACTGACCACAAGACGATCGGCACGCTCTACCTGGGCACGTCGTTCGCCTTCTTCCTGATCGGTGGCATCCTCGCCCTGGTCATGCGCGCCGAGCTGGCTCGTCCCGGGACCCAGATCCTGTCGAACGAGCAGTTCAACCAGGCGTTCACGATGCACGGCACGATCATGCTGCTGATGTTCGCGACCCCGCTCTTCGCCGGCTTCGCGAACTGGATCATGCCGCTCCAGATCGGCGCCCCGGACGTGGCGTTCCCGCGTCTGAACATGTTCGCGTACTGGCTGTACCTGTTCGGCTCGACCATCGCGGTGGCCGGCTTCGTCACCCCGCAGGGTGCGGCCGACTTCGGCTGGTTCGCCTACTCCCCGCTGTCGGACGCCGTCCGCTCGCCGGGCATCGGCGCCGACATGTGGATCATGGGCCTGGCCTTCTCCGGCTTCGGCACCATCCTCGGTGCGGTCAACTTCATCACCACCATCATCTGCATGCGCGCGCCCGGCATGACGATGTTCCGGATGTCGATCTTCGTCTGGAACGTCCTGCTGACCGCCGTGCTGGTCCTGCTGGCCTTCCCGGTGCTGGCCGCCGCGCTGTTCGCCCTGGAGGCGGACCGCAAATTCGGGGCACACGTCTTCGATCCGGCCAACGGTGGAGCGCTGCTCTGGCAGCACCTCTTCTGGTTCTTCGGCCACCCCGAGGTGTACATCATCGCGCTGCCGTTCTTCGGCATCGTGTCGGAGATCATCCCGGTCTTCAGCCGCAAGCCGATGTTCGGCTACTCCGGCCTGATCGCGGCCACCATCGCGATCGCCGGTCTGTCCGTGACGGTGTGGGCCCACCACATGTACGTCACCGGCCAAGTGCTGCTGCCGTTCTTCTCCTTCATGACCTTCCTGATCGCGGTCCCGACCGGTGTGAAGTTCTTCAACTGGGTCGGCACCATGTGGAAGGGCTCGCTGAGCTTCGAGACACCGATGCTCTGGACGGTCGGCTTCCTGGTCACCTTCCTCTTCGGTGGTCTGACGGGTGTTCTGCTCGCCTCCCCGCCGATCGACTTCCACGTCTCGGACTCGTACTTCGTCGTCGCCCACTTCCACTACGTGGTCTTCGGCACGGTCGTCTTCGCGATGTTCGCCGGCTTCCACTTCTGGTGGCCGAAGATGACCGGCAAGATGCTGGACGAGCGCCTCGGCAAGATGACCTTCTGGACGCTCTTCATCGGCTTCCACGCCACCTTCCTGGTGCAGCACTGGCTCGGCGCGGAGGGCATGCCCCGCCGCTACGCCGACTACCTGGCCGCGGACGGCTTCACCACGCTGAACACCGTCTCGACCATCGGCTCGTTCCTGCTCGGCCTGTCGATCCTGCCGTTCCTCTACAACGTCTGGAAGACGGCCAAGTACGGCGAGAAGATCGAGGTGGACGACCCGTGGGGCTACGGCCGCTCGCTGGAGTGGGCGACCTCCTGCCCGCCGCCGCGGCACAACTTCCTCACGCTGCCCCGGATCCGCTCCGAATCCCCGGCCTTCGACCTCCACCACCCGGAGATCGCGGCGCTGGACTACCTGGAGAACCACGGTGAGCCGGCCAAGCACCTCGCCGGTGTGACCCCGGCCAAGTACGACGCCCCGCAGCTGGACAAGGGCAAGAAGGAAGGCGACGCCTGATGAAGGAACAGGGCAAGATCTTCCTGGGCCTCGCGGTCTTCGTGCTCGCGATGGCGATCACCTACGGCGTCTGGACCAACCACTCCGACCTCGGGGTGGAGGCAGCCGGTACCACCGCGCTGTTCCTCGCCTTCGCCCTCTGCGCCTTCATCGGGTACTACCTCGCCTTCACCGCCCGCCGGGTGGACAGCGGCGCGGGTGACAACCCCGAGGCCGAGGTCGCGGACGACTCCGGCGAGCAGGGCTTCTTCGCCCCGCACAGCTGGCAGCCGCTCTCGCTGGCGATCGGTGGCGCGCTCGCCTTCATGGGCGTGATCTTCGGTTGGTGGCTGCTCTACTGGTCGATCCCGATCATCCTGATCGGCCTGTTCGGCTGGGTCTTCGAGTTCTACCGGGGCGAGAACCAGAACCAGTAGGCCTCCCCCTCGCACAGGGCCGGGCATCCCGCACGGGATGCCCGGCCCTTTTGCGTCCCCGGAGTGACGGCCTCACCCCCCTGGTCCAACGGGGGGTCGCTCGGATGTCGCTCCTCCGCTCTCCGTTCCTACGATCTGATCAATCGTGCGACCCCTCGGAGGCGGTCATGGCCGACAGGCGCGGTATCGCAGGTATAGGCACCATCTCGCTGGCTCTCGCAGTGCTGGCCCCGCTGGCCGCCTGCTCGTCCGGTGGTGAGGACGACGCCTCGGGCGGCGTCCACCGGGTCGACGCGGCCCCGCTGGTCCACGTGTCGGCCGAGGGAACGGTGGATCCGTCCCAGCCCGTCACGGTGACCGCCGTCCCGGGCAGCCGGCTCACCGACGTCACGGTGGTCGGCCCGGACGGCCGGGTGGTGGCCGGACAGCTCTCGGCGGACCAGCTCAGCTGGCAGACCACCGGGCGGCTGAAGGCGGCCACCGCGTACACCGTCCGGATCGCCGCCGACGACGGCAAGGGCGGCCGCGGCGACACCACGGCCGGGTTCAGCACGCTGGCCGGACAGCGGCTGCTCACCGCCAAGCTCGGCCCGGACTCCTCCGGCACCGGCCTCTACGGGGTCGGCCAGCCGCTCACCGTCCAGCTCTCCGAGGCGGTGAAGGACCCGCAGGCCCGCCAGGAGGTGGAGCGATCCCTCGCCGTCACCTCGCAGCCCGCCGTCACCGGCGGCTGGTACTGGGTGGACGACAAGAACCTGCACTTCCGGCCGGCGGAGTACTGGCCGACCGGCACCACCGTCAGCCTCGTCTTCGACGGCACCGGCAGCCGGATCGCGGACGGCCTGTACGGCGGCGACCGCTCCGCGCTGTCGCTGCGGATCGGCGAGCGGGTGGAGTCGGTGGTGGACGCCGCCACCCACGAGCTGACCCTGACCCGCGGCGGCGAGGTCGTCCGGACCATACCGGTGACCACCGGCAAGCCCGGCTTCGACACCCGCAACGGCGTCAAGGTGGTGCTCGGCCAGGAGCGCCAGGTGCGGATGAGCGGCGAGACGATCGGCATAGCCTCCGGCAGCTCGGAGGCCTACGACCTGAACGTCGAGTGGGCCACCCGGGTGACCTGGAGCGGTGAGTACGTGCACGCCGCCCCCTGGTCGGTGGGCTCGCAGGGCGTGGCGAACGTCAGCCACGGCTGTACCGGCATGAGCACCGAGAACGCCAAGTGGTTCTACCAGAACACCCGGGTCGGCGACCTGGTCACGGTGGTCAACAGCCAGGGTTCGAGCATGGAGCCGTTCGGCAACGGCTTCGGGGACTGGAACGTCTCCTGGACCGACTGGGTCAAGCACAGCGCCCTCGGACAGCCCCTCAGCACCACGCCGCCGGCCTCCCGGGCCCCCGCCACCGGGATGATCCGCCCGGAGATCTGACACCCCCTCCCGGCCCCCGGCGGCCCCTCCCGACCCCTGCCGCCCCTCCCGGCCCCGCAGGCCCGCTCAGCCCTCCTGACCGGGCCCCTGCGGGGCCAGCCGCAGCGCGGTCGCCACGGCCGCCAGGGCGTCCGCCGCCGGCACCCCGAGCCGCCGGACCCGCTCGGCGTACTCGGTGGCCGCGGCGGCGGCCAGCCGGTGCGCGGTGTCGCCGGTGGCGGCGATCAGGGTGCCGCGCCGGCCGTGCGTCTCCACCACCCCGTCCGCCTCCAGCTCGCGGTAGGCCCGGGCCACCGTTCCGGCGGCCAGTCCGAGCCGCTCGGCCAGGGCCCGGACGGTGGGCAGCCGCAGCCCGGTCGGCAGTACGCCGGTGCGGGCCTGCTCGGCGATCTGCTCGCGGATCTGCTCGTACGGGGGAGTGGCGGCGGCGGGGTCGACGGACAGCTCCACGAGGGCTCCTGACGGTGGGACGCGCGGTGGGACGTGCGGACGGGGAAAGCCCGAGGGCCGCCGACCAGGAAGAACTCTGGTCAGCGGCCCTCGGGGGTGACGCGGGGGTGCGTACGGGATCAGTGGTGGCCGTGGCCGCTGGTGATCTCGTGGTGCTCCTCGGCGGTGGGCTTGGGGATCTGGCTGCCCTCACCGAAGTAACCGCGGGAGACCTTCGCCCGGGTACGGGTGAGAATGCCGGCCTTGCGGGCCACGCCGTTCTCGTCCGTCTCGGCCGGCAGCTCGAACGGCTGCTGCTGCTCGTGCGCGGTGAGCTTGTGCAGCTCGCCCTGCGGCAGCTGCGCGTGCACCTCGATGAACTCGCCGTGCGGCAGGCGCTTGATGACGCCCGTCTCGCGGCCGTGCAGCACCTTCTCCTTGTCCCGGCGCTGGAGGCCGAGGCACCAGCGCTTGGTGATGATGAAGGTGAGCACCGGGATCACGAAGAAGCCGACCCGGACGAAGTACGTGACGTCGTTCAGCGACAGGTGCAGGTGGGTGGCGAACAGGTCGTTGCCACCGGCCACCAGCAGCACCAGGTACAGGCTGATCCAGGCGGCACCCAGCGCGGTGCGGACCGGGGCGTTGCGCGGGCGGTCCAGGATGTGGTGCTCGCGCTTGTCGCCGGTGACCCAGCCCTCGATGAACGGGTAGGCCGCGATGGAGACCAGGACCAGCGGGAAGACCACCATCAGCGGGATGAACACACCCAGGTTCAGGGTGTGGCCCCAGAGGCCGATCTCCCAGCCCGGCATGATGCGGATCAGGCCCTCGGAGAAGCCCATGTACCAGTCCGGCTGGGCGTCCGTGGACACCTGGTCGGGGCGGTACGGGCCGTACGCCCAGATCGGGTTGATCGAGGCGACCGCGGAGATGACCGCGATCAGACCGAAGACGAGGAAGAAGAAGCCACCGGCCTTGGCCATGTAGACCGGCATCAGCGGCATGCCGACGACGTTCTTCTCGGTCTTGCCCGGGCCCGCCCACTGGGTGTGCTTGTGGTAGAAGACCAGGATCAGGTGCGCGACCAGCAGGCCGAGCATGATGCCCGGGATCAGCAGGACGTGGATGGTGAAGAACCGCGGCACGATGTCGTGGCCGGGGAACTCGCCCCCGAACAGGAACATCTGGATGTAGGTGCCGATCAGCGGAGTCGCCAGGACGGCGCCCTCCATGAACCGGATGCCGGTGCCGGAGAGCAGGTCGTCGGGCAGCGAGTAGCCGAAGAAGCCGTCGAACATGCCCAGGACCAGCAGCAGGAAGCCGAAGACCCAGTTGATCTCACGGGGCTTGCGGAACGCGCCGGTGAAGAACACGCGCAGCATGTGCACGAGCATCGCCGCCACGAAGACCAGCGCGGCCCAGTGGTGGATCTGGCGGACCAGCAGACCGCCGCGGACCTCGAAGCTGATGTCCACCGTCGACGCGTACGCCTCGGACATCGGGATGCCCTTGAGCGGGACGTACGAGCCGTCGTAGATGACCTCGCCCATGCTGGGCTTGAAGAACAGCGTCAGGTAGACACCCGTCAGGATGATGATGACGAAGGTGTAGAGGCAGATCTCGCCCAGCATGAAGGACCAGTGGTCCGGGAAGATCTTCCGCAGGTTGGCCTTGGCGAGGGAGTAGATCCCCAGCCGGCCGTCCGTCCAGTCAGCAGCCTGCTCCCACTTGTTGGCGGGCTTGGCACGCGTGCTGCCGGCGGGCTTGGCGGCACCGGAGGTGGTGCTGCTCGCGCTACTCATCGAGCACGCTCCCAGTAGCTCGGGCCGACGGGCTCGTCGAAGTCGCCGGTGGCGATCAGGAAGCCCTTCTCATCAGTGGTGATCTTCAGCTGCGGCAGCGGGTGGCCGGCCGGGCCGAAGATGACGCGCGCGCCGTCCGCCAGGTCGAAGGTCGACTGGTGGCAGGGGCAGAGCGCGTGGTGGGTCTGCTGCTCGTACAGGCTGATCGGGCAGCCGACGTGGGTGCAGATCTTGGAGTAGGCGAGGATGCCCTCGAAGCCCTTCTCCCGGGACTCGTTGTCCTTGATGTCCTCCGGTGCGATGCGCACCAGCATCAGGGCGTCCTTGGCGATCTGCTGCTGGAAGTCCTCGTCGTGCGTGCTCAGACCCTCCGGCATGGCGAAGGTCAGCGAGCCGACGATGAGGTCCTCGGCCTTCATCGGCAGGTTGGTGTTCATGTTGATGAGCTGCAGCGGCTTGGCATCGGTGGCCTCGCGCCAGCCGGTGTGCGCCAGCTTGTCCTCGGGCAGCGGCCCCAGGTCGCGCAGCAGCACCACGCCGGAGAGCGGCACCAGCGCCATCGAACCGATGAGGGTGTTGCGGATCATCTTGCGGCGGCCGAAGCCGGACTCGGCGGCGCCGGTCCTGAACTGCTCGATGACGTCCGCGCGGACCTCGTCGTCGGCCTCGATCGGGTGGCGCTCGGCCGGGATCTCGTGGTCCGACATCAGCGTGCGGGCCCAGTGGACCGCGCCCGCGCCGATGCAGAACAGCGCGACGCCGAGCGTCATCCCCAGCGCGAAGTTCAGCGCGCTGATGTGGCCCAGCGGCCAGATGAAGACGATCTTGTCCGGGTCGATGGCCACGTAGGAGGCGATGAAGCCCACGGTGGCGAGCATCGAGACCACGAACATCAGCGAGACCTGACGCTCGGCCCGCTTGGCGGCCCGCTCGTCGATGTCGGTGCGACGCGGTTCGTGGGCCGGCAGGCCCGGGTCGGCGAACGGATCGCCGTGGGCGGCCACCTCGTGGTGCCCGGCGGAGCCGTGCGACTCCGGGAGCTTCTCTTCTGACATGTCGTGGCTCATGACTTCTTGGCCTTGGTGGTGTGGGCGGCGACCCAGATCGCGACCGCGATGAGCGTGCCGAGACCGAAGATCCAGCCGAACAGACCCTCGGTCACCGGACCGAGGCTGCCGAGCGTGAGACCGCCGGGGTTGGGCTCATCGTTGGTGGTGTGGCGGACGAAGGCCACGATCTGCTTCTTCTGCTCCTCGGGCATGGTGGTGTCCGGGAACGACGGCATGTTCTGCGGGCCGGTCTGCATGGCCTCGTAGATGTGCTTGGCGTCCACACCCTCCAGCGACGGGGCGTACTTGCCCTTGGTCAGGGCACCGCCCTGACCGGCGAAGTTGTGGCACTGGGCGCAGTTGGTGCGGAACAGCTCGCCACCCTTGGAGAGGTCCTCGGGGTTGGTCGAGGTGTACTGCTCCTCGGTCGGGATCACCGGGCCGGGGCCGAGCGAAGCCACGAAGGCGGCGAGCTGGTCGATCTCCGCCTGCGCGTAGATGTTCTTCTTGGCCGGCACCTGGGCGCCGGGCTGCTGGGCCGGCATGCGGCCGGTTCCGACCTGGAAGTCGACTGCGGCGGAGCCGACGCCGACCAGGCTGGGACCGTCGCTGCTGCCCTGGCCGTTCAGGCCGTGGCAGGAGGAGCAGCCCACGGCGAAGAGCTTCTTGCCCTCATCGATCGCGAGCGACTGCGCGGCGACGTCGGCCTGCGCCTTGTCGGCGGGCGCGAACGCGGCGTACAGCCCCCCGGTTGCCGCCAGGGCGAGAAGTAGGACGACCAGCGCCGCCAGTGGGTGGCGCCGTCGTGCGGAGAGCTTTTTCACGGAATAACCCCGGTGTCAGGATCTGGTCGACTGGTGGGTGCACCCGGCGGCCGGTCTGGCCGGCACGAGGCGGCCTGTCTAGGGCTGCGCGCGCGGTCGGTCGGTTGGGAGCGTAGGCACCGGCAAATCGGGCCGTCGCCGGTGAGGGCGGGACCCGGGGCCGGTGGCCAGCGACCTGATCAGCTGGTTACTTGATCAGGTAGATGGTCGCGAACAGGCCGATCCACACGACGTCGACGAAGTGCCAGTAGTACGACACCACGATGGCGGCGGTGGCCTGCTCGTGCGTGAAGCGCTTGGCTGCGTACGTCCGTCCGAGGACCAGCAGGAAGGCGATCAGACCACCCGTCACGTGCATACCGTGGAAGCCGGTGGTCAGGTAGAACACCGTGCCGTACGGGTCGGAGGACAGCGAGAGGCCGTCCTTCTTGACCAGCTCGGTGTACTCGAAGATCTGGCCGCCGATGAAGATCGCGCCCATCACGAAGGTGATGACGAACCACGAGCGGAGCTTCTTCACGTCCCCGCGCTCGGCAGCGAACACGCCGAGCTGGCAGGTGAGAGAGGAGAGCACCAGGATCGTGGTGTTGACCGAGGAGAAGGGCACGTTGAGGGCGTGCGCCTTCTCGCTCCAGAACTCGGCTCCCTTGACGGAGCGGAGCGTGAAGTACATCGCGAAGAGGGCCGCGAAGAACATCAACTCGGAACTGAGCCAGACGATCGTTCCGACGCTGACCATGTTCGGCCGGTTGACCGATCCGTGCGCGTGCCCGGTTTCTACTGCTGTTGCTGTCGCCACGACGGACATTATGTCGGTCCCTTATTCCGTCTTCACGCCGGGGGGTCTCCCTCGGAGTGTCCGGTGCGTGCGGTATGCCCCGGTGACGGCCGTCGAGGGGTCCGGATGGCGGCTGAGCAGCGGCGTGTCCCTTTTCTGACGGTTCCTCGAAGGCGCCTTCGACCCTGTTGCCCCGCGTGTCGCTCCACCCCTTCGGGGGCGGTCGGGAGTAAGGGATCGGCCGTTGCGTCGGCCGTACGGGTGGACCGCGCCGCCGGGGGTGACGAGCTGTCCTCCGAGCGGGTGAGTCGTGGGCGCGGCGGCTTGAGATGGATCGCGCGGGAGTGGCTCGGCGGGCGGTGATCGGGAGTAGCATCCGGGTTGAGGCGAACGTGGTCCGGATCACACTTGAGGGAGCAGGGCCCATGGCGGACACCACCGACGAGACGCTGACCGTTCTCGTCTACAGCCACGACCGCAACACCCGCGAGCAGGTGCTGACGGCCCTCGGCCGCCGGCCCGCCGAGGATCTGCCGGAGCTGACCTACCTGGAGTGCGCGACCACCCCCGCGGTGCTGAAGGCACTGGAGAAGGGGGGCGTGGACCTCTGCGTGCTGGACGGCGAGGCGGTGCCGGCCGGCGGCCTGGGGCTCGCCCGGCAGTTGAAGGACGAGATCTACGGCTGCCCGCCGCTGCTGGTGCTGATCGGCCGGCCGCAGGACTCCTGGCTGGCCGCCTGGAGCCGGGCCGATGCCGCCATCTCCCACCCGGTCGACCCGGTGGCGCTGGCCGAGGCGGCCGCCGCCCTGCTCCGGGCCCGCTTGGCGAAGCGGGCGCCGGCCGCCCGGTAGAGGGGCGCGTCTCAGTACGAGAGAAGTGAAGGCCGCGGCGGGGCGGTGGCGTCCCGCCGCTCGATAGGCTGGCTCCATCCTTACGGACATCCCCTCGGGGAACCGACAAGAGCTGGAGTCAGCCATGGTGAACGTGAACCCTGCGAACGGCGGCAAGGACCCCGTGCAGGTGGTCCGCACCTGGCCGGACATCCTCTCGGCACTGCTGCGGGGCGAGGACCTGAGCCGGGCGGACACCGCCTGGGCGATGGACCGGATCATGAGCGGCGAGGCGTCCGCGGTGCAGATGGCGGGCTTCATGGTCGCCCTGCGGGCCAAGGGCGAGACGGTCGACGAGATCGTCGGCCTGGTGGACTCGATGTACGCGCACGCCGAACCGCTCTCCATCCCCGGCCCGGCGGTGGACATCGTGGGCACCGGCGGCGACCGGGCGAAGACCGTCAACATCTCGACCATGTCGGCGATCGTCGCCGCGGCGGCCGGCGCCAAGGTGGTCAAGCACGGCAACCGGGCCGCCTCCTCGGCGAGCGGCTCCTCGGACGTGCTGGAGAAGCTCGGCGTCAATCTGGACCTCTCGGCCCGACGGGTCGCCGAGGTCGCCGAGGAGGTCGGGCTGACCTTCTGCTTCGCGGCCAAGTTCCACCCCGCGATGCGGCACACCGCCCCGGCCCGCAGCGGCCTCGGGGTGCCCACCGCGTTCAACACCCTCGGCCCGCTGACCAACCCGGCCAAGGTGACCGCGCACGCCATCGGCTGCTTCGACACCCGGCTGGCCTCCCTGATCGCCGGAGTGCTGGCCCGGCGCGGATCCACCGCGCTGGTCTTCCGCGGCGACGACGGCCTGGACGAGCTGACCATCACCACCACCTCGCGGATCTGGATCGTGCGCGACGGCGAGGTCACCGAGACCTCCTTCGACCCGCGCGAGGTCGGCATCGAGCTGACCGGCATCGAGGCACTGCGCGGCGGCGACCCGGCCTTCAACGCGGACGTCGCGCGCCGGCTGCTGGCCGGCGAGCGCGGGCCGGTGCGGGACGCCGTCCTGATGAACACGGCGACGGCGCTGGTGGCGCTGGACCTCACCGACGCACCGCTCGCCGAGCAACTGGCGGCCGGGATGGAGCGGGCCGCGGCGGCCATCGACTCGGGCGCCGCCCAGGACCTGCTCCGCCGCTGGTCGGAGGCCACCACCAGGTCATGAACCGACAGTTGAGGCCTGCGGGGGACACCCCCCGCGGGCCTTCGCGCACCCTCCGGCCCCACCCGCCCCAACCCGGAGCCGAACCCCCGCCCCGCCCGCCCGCATTGAGCCCCGCCCCGCCCGCATTGAGCCCCGCCCCACCCGTCTTGAGCCCCGCCCCGCGCCAAACCCGCCCCGAGCCGAAGGGCCGCGCCGACCGTCGGCGCCGGGTTAAGCGGCCCGGAGGCGAGCGGGCGACAAAGCAGTCCGGATGGTGGACTCTTGTTTGACCACTCGGCGGACGCGACCTAGAGTCTTCGCCAGGTCATGAGTGACAGCGTCAAGCCCCAGCTGGCTGTCCGGCAACCCTCCGTCCGTGGCGGGGTGCCCTGGGTGAGGACCGGGTCTCGCGGCAATCCGTCCGCGCGACAAGCGCGGACGCCGGTGACACGCACTCCCGGGGTCCTTACCCGTCGAAGGAGTGCACCCCCATGTCCGTCGCCACCGAAATCTGCGCCCCGCTCCCCGTCCTCGGCCACGACGTCGAGGTCCCGCTGGTCAACGGTGACAAGGTCACCTACGCCGCGCTCGACTACGCCGCCAGCTCCCCGGCGCTGCAGCGGGTCTGGGACGACGTCGCCGCCTACGCCCCCTACTACGGCAGCGTGCACCGGGGCGCCGGCTACCTCTCCCAGCTCTCCACCGACCTCTTCGAGCAGAGCCGCCGCACCGTCGCGGACTTCCTCGACCTGCGGGAGGGCGACCAGGTGGTCTTCACCCGGGCCACCACCGACTCGCTGAACCTGCTGGCCGGCGCCGTCCCGGCCGGTACCCGGGTCTTCGCCTTCGAGACCGAGCACCACGCCTCGCTGCTGCCCTGGCGCCACGCCGGGCTGAGCGTCACCTACCTGCGCGCCCCGCGCTCGCGGGCCGAGGCGGTCGCCGCCCTGGACGCCGCGCTGGCCGAGGCCCCCGAGGGCCCCAAGCTGCTCTGCGTCACCGGCGCCTCCAACGTCACCGGTGAGCTCTGGCCGGTCGCCGAGCTGACCGAGACCGCCCACCGGCACGGGGCCCGGGTGGTGCTGGACGCCGCGCAGCTCGCCCCGCACCACCGGGTCTCGGTGCGGGAGCTGGGCGTGGACTGGATCGCCTTCTCGGGGCACAAGATCTACGCGCCGTTCGGCGCCGGGGTGCTGGCCGGCCGGGCGGACTGGCTGGACGAGGCCGAGCCGTACCTGGCCGGCGGCGGTGCGACCCGCACGGTGGCCCGGGAGGCCGACGGCTCGGTGGCCGTGCAGTGGCACACCGGCCCGGCCCGGCACGAGGCCGGTTCGCCGAACGTGATCGGCGCCTACTCCATCGCCTCGGCCTGCCGGGCGCTGACCGAGGCCGGCTTCGACGCGCTGGAGGCCCGTGAGCGGCAGCTGGTCGCCCGGCTGAAGGCCGGCCTGGCGGAGGTCCCGCAGGTGCGGGTGCTGAACCTGTTCGGCGACGACTCGGCCCGGGTGGGTGTGCTCTCCTTCGTCGTCCAGGGCTGGAACAGCTCGCACTTCTCGGCCGCGCTCTCCGCCGAGTACGGCATCGGGGTGCGTGACGGCCTGTTCTGTGCGCACCCGCTGGTGCGCACCCTGCTCGGCGACGAGGACGTGGCGCCCTCCGAGTGCGGTGCGCCGGAGGCGTCGCTGCCGGGGGAGCGCAGCCTGAACGCGATCCGGGTCAGCTTCGGTGCGGGCACCCCGGACGAGCACATCGAGCGGTTCCTGACCGCCGTCCGCGAGCTGGTCACGGACGGCGCGGCCTGGAGCTACCGCAACGAGGGCGGCCGCTGCGTCGCCACTGTGCAGATCGACAGGGGCCGGCGCGAGGGCTGAGCGGGGGAGGCTACTCGCCGAGGCCCAGGGCGAAGGCGGTCTCCAGGTCGTGCTGGGAGTAGGTGCGGAAGGCGATCTGGGTCTCGGTGTGGGCCACGCCCGGGACCTTGTTCAGCCGGCCGGGGATCACCTCGGCGAGGTCGTCGTGCCGGCGTACCCGCACCATCGCCACCAGGTCGTAGCCGCCGGTGACCGAGTAGACCTCGCTGACGCCCTCGATGGCCGCGATCGCCTCGGCGATCTCCGGGATGCGGTCGACGCTGGTCTTGATCAGGACGATGGCGGTGATCACTTTTCGGGCTCCTTTGTGAGGTGTCGCCAGGGTATCGGGCGTCAGCCGGGCCGTCGCGAGGGGCGGGTGGCCAACGTGCAGGCGTACAGGAAGCCGGCCGAGAAGCCGATCACATGGCACAGGTAGGCGACGCCCGGCCCGGCCGAGTGCACCGACCACCACTGCAGCGCGAACCAGAGGCCGAGCACCAGCCAGGCCGGGAACCGCAGCGGCAGGAAGAGCAGCAGCGGGACGAGCGTGGTCACCCGGGCGCGCGGGTGCAGCCGCAGGTAGGCGCCGAGGACGGCGGCGATCGCCCCCGAGGCGCCGATCAGCACCCGGGTCGAGTTCGCCGAGTGCGCCTCGGCCAGCGCGAAGCCGTAGGTGGCCAGCGAGCCGGCCGCCAGGTAGAAGAGGGCGAAGCGGACCCGGCCGAAGCGTTCCTCGATCGTGGGGCCGAAGACCTGGAGGAAGAGCAGGTTGCCCAGCAGGTGCAGCCAGCCGGCGTGCACGAAGAGCGAGCTGAGGACCGACAGGGCCGGGTGCTTGCCCGGGGTCGGGGCGGCCGGGCAGCCCGGTACCGGATCGGGGGCCTCGGCCAGCTGCTCGGCGCTCAGCGGGCGCCCGGCCAGCAGCTCGGCCGGGACGGCACCCCAGCGCTGCTCGTACCGCTGCTCCGCGCAGACCCGGTCCTGGCCGCGGCCGTACAGCGGATTGAGCCCGGCCGCCGGGCCGATCAGGAAGACCAGGACGTTGAGTGCGATCAGCGCGTAGCTGACGGCCGGGACGGGTGCGGCCGGGCGGCCGCCCCGCGCGCCGGTGTGGTCGAGGACCGGGAGCGCCATGCGACCAAGCATCCCTCCGTCCGGCGCGGGCGACACCGCGTTGTACGGCAGGTGGACCACCCCCGCGATCGCCGTGACCGGTGGCCGGGCCGGTTGCCTCAGGCAATAGGCTTGGGGCGGGCAATCCCGCCTCCCGCCGCCGATGCCGGGGCTCCGGGGGGAGCGCCTGAGCCCACCCAGGGACCACCCGAGAGGACCCCAGATGACCGTCCCCGCCCTGACCGCAGAGACGCGTTGGCGCTGCACCCTGTGCGGCAACCTGACCCGCTTCGACGTCACCCGTTCCGCCCGGGTGACCGAGTTCCTGCACTTCGACCTGGCCGGCGAGTCCAAGGTGGAGGAGACCGAGGTCCTCAGCGAGACCATCGAGTCGGTGCGCTGCCGCTGGTGCAACGCGGTGGACCAGGTCGAGCTGGTGGCCCGCCCGGGAGCCGAGGCCGCCGAGGCCGCCGAGCAGGCTTGATGCCCGCCCCCCGCGGCGGACGGTGCGCGGCACGGCCGTCCGCCGCGCGGGACAATACAGACAGAGCGCACGGAGCGTGACGACCAGGGGTACGGCCGACGGCCGTACCCCGCTGGACGAGGATCGGAGCCGAGGACGTGGTGGACGCAGCGAAGGAGCCCGCCGGGCCGCAGGGGCGGCAGCCCGCTGTGGACGCGCAGGCGCCGGACGCGGTCGAGGCTGCCGCACCCGGTACCGGCGCCCCCGCCGAGGAGGCCGCCGGCGAGGAGTCGGGCGGCTCCGGCGGTGAGGAGCCGGCGGCAGGCCGCGCGGCGGAGAAGCTCGACCGGCCGCTGCCCGAGGGGGTGCGCCGGCGCGTGGTGGGCCTCGCCGCGGACGCGCTCGGCGGGCTGCCGCTCGCTGAGCTGCCGCAGACCCTGCGCCCGTACGCCAAGTTCACCCCGGCGCGCCGGGCCAAGTACGCAGCCACCGCGCTGGCCGCGGCGCTGGAGTCCGAGCCGGCGTTCCGGGTGCGGATAGCGGAGCGACTGCGGCTCGGGCAGCCGGACCTGGTCAGGGCGCTGGAGTCGGGCAACGTGCCGGGTGCCGCCGATCCGATGGACGTGGCGGCCGCGGCCTACCTGGTGCGCTCGGCGGGCTGGAGTCGGCTGGTCACCGAGGCCGGCGAGGAGGCCGAACGGGCCGGCGCCGAGGGCGCGGCGGCGGAGGCGACCAGGCTGGCGGAGAAGCTGCAGGCGGAGCTGGCCGAGGTGCGCACCGCCGCCCGGGCCGACCTGGACCGGCAGCGGGCCGAGTCGGAGGACGTCCGCAAGGAGGCGGAGTCGCTGCGCAAGAAGGTGCGTTCGCTGGAGAGCGACACCCGCCGGGCGCAGGCCGAGACCCGTCGGCTCACCGGGGAGCTGGAGGCGCTGAAGGCGCAGTCGGCCGCCGAGCGCGGCGCCGGCGAGAGCGAGGTGCGCCGGCTGCGGCACCGGATCTCCGAGTTGGAGAACGCCGCCGAGCAGGGCCGCCGTTCGGCCCGCGAGGGGCGCAGCGTCGAGGACATGCGGCTGCGGCTGCTGCTGGACACCGTGCTGCAGTCGGCGCAGGGGCTCCAGCGGGAGCTGGCCCTGCCGGTCTCCCAGATCCGTCCGGCCGACCTGGTGGAGGCGGTGGTGCCGGGCTCGGCCTCGCCGCACGACGTGGCGCGGCGCGGCCTGGCCGAGGACGACCCGGCGCTGCTGGACCAGTTGCTGGCGATCCCGCAGGTCCACCTGGTGGTGGACGGCTACAACGTGACCAAGACCGGCTATCCGACGCTGCCGCTGGAGCAGCAGCGGATCCGGCTGCTGGGCGGGCTGGCGATGCTGGCCCAGCGCACGCAGGCGGAGGTCACCTGCGTGTTCGACGGGCAGGACCTCGACGTGCCGGTGATCATGGCGCCGCCGCGCGGGGTCCGGGTGCGGTTCAGTCGGACCGGGGAGACGGCGGACGAGCTGATCCGCCGGCTGGTGCGGGCCGAGCCGCAGGGGCGTCCGGTGGTGGTGGTCTCCGCCGACCGGGAGGTCGCGGAGGGCGTGCGGAAGGCGGGCGCGCGCCCCGTGGCTTCCGTTCTGCTGTTGAACCGGTTGGCCCGGCCCTGACCGCGTCCGGGTGCTGTCCAGGTCGAAGTGACGCCTGGTCAGCGCCCGGTTTGCGGGGATGTGTGGGTCCGGTGAAGTCATGGCGGGGAGCGGAAGTTCACGCCATCGGGGGAGTGGCGGAAAGCGTGGATCTTCACTAGGGTCTGGCGTCAAACCTATTTTCCGGATTCTCACCCAATCGGGTGAGTCCCGTTGGAAGAAGGAGCCGGTCTCTTGGCCACCCACCGCCGTCCCAAGCAGCCGAGCCGCGCGCGGGTCTCCGTGCTCACCGCTGCCGCGGCGACCGCGGTCGCCCTCTCCGCCCAGGTCGCCGCGCACGCCGCGCCCACTCCCTCCCCCAAGAAGGAGGACGTGAAGGCGCAGATCGACCAGTTGCAGGAGGAGGCCGAGCAGGCCACCGAGAAGTTCAACGGCGCCAAGGAGCGGGCCGACCAGCTGCGCAAGCAGTCGGACCAGCTCCAGGACCAGGTGGCCCGCGGCCAGGACCAGATGACCCAGCTCCAGGGCGGGCTGGCCGAGGTGGCGGCCGAGCAGTACCGCACCGGCGGCATCGACCCGTCCGTCCAGCTGATGCTCTCCTCCGACCCCTCCGGCTACCTGGACAAGGCCTCCAGCGTCCAGCAGGCCAGCTCCAGCCAGACCGAGGCGCTCAAGGGCCTGCAGGACCAGCAGCGCCGGCTGGACCAGCAGAAGGCCGAGGCGGCCGCGATTCTGGCCTCCCTGGACAGCACCACCAAGGACCTGAACCAGTCCAAGGCCGAGGTCAACAAGAAGCTCAAGGAGGCCCAGGACCTGCTGAACTCCCTCAGTGCGGCGGACCGGGCCGCGCTGAAGGCCGCTCAGCAGCAGGCGGACCGCGCCTCGCGCGGCAGCGAGCGGACCGACCTGGGCAGCCTGCCGCAGGGCAGTGGCATGGCCGGGGCGGCCGTCGCCAACGCGATGAGCAAGCAGGGCTCGCCGTACCAGTGGGGCGCCGTCGGCCCGAGCGGCTTCGACTGCTCCGGCCTGATGGTCTGGTCGTACGCGAAGGCCGGTGTCTCGCTGCCGCGCACCTCGCAGGCGCAGGCCAACTACGGCTCGAAGGTGCCCTCGCTCGCCGAGGCCCAGCCGGGCGACCTCATCATCTACCGCGCCGACCGCAGCCACGTCGGGATGTACATCGGCAACGGGATGGTGGTCCACGCGCCGCACACCGGTGACGTGGTCAAGGTGATGAAGGCCGACGCGATGCCGATCAACGCGATCCGCCGGGTCTGACGGACCGACACGCCCACGGGCCGGGATCCGGCCCTGTGATCCGCGCCACCTCCTGATCGGGGGTGGCGTCGGCGTCTGCGGCTGCTTGATGACAAACGATCAGCTCCGTGTGGGCAAGTGATCACGCCCGGTCATATTCGCGCATGACCTTGGATCTTCTTTCGGCATTTTTCTGACAAGGATTTGAACGGATCACGGTTCTGTTACTAGGGTCGTGCCTCGAACCACCGCACAGTCGATCACCCAGCAGGGGTGGCGGCGGAGGTTTACCGCCGAGTTCGCGAAGCAGCGGGGCAGAGCATCTGCCCGACGGGGAGCCCAGTAGTCGGGGGCGCTGTGGAACGGAGCCGGGGAACCATGTTCCTCCGGGGTGAATCGGCGCCAGGGCGACCGCAGCAGCGGTCGGTGAGGCGTCGTAGGGCAATGCTTCCGGCCCGAACCCGTCAGCTCACCCGGTAGGCGGACGTAGGAAGAAGGAGTCCGCCTTCGTGGCGTCCCATCGTCGTCCCAAGCCCGCCGGCCGCGCCCGGGTCTCGATCATGACCGGTGTCGCCGCTGCCGCGGTCGCCCTCTCCGCGCAGTCCGGCGCCCACGCCGACCCGACGCCGACCAAGGACCAGGTCAAGGAGCAGGTCGACCAGCTCAACGAGCAGGCCGAGCAGGCGACCGAGAAGCTCAACGGCGCCCAGGCCAAGCAGCAGGAGCTGCAGAAGCAGGTCGGTGAGCTGCAGGACAAGGTGGCCCGCCAGCAGGCCTCGGTGACCGAGGCCCAGGGCGGCCTCGCCGAGATCGCCGGCGAGCAGTACCGCAACGGCGGCATATCGCCGACCGTCCAGCTGATGCTCTCGTCCAGCCCGGACAGCTTCCTCACCCAGGCCGGTGCGATCAACCAGGCCGGCAGCACCCAGTCCAACGCGCTGAAGGACCTCCAGGAGCAGCAGCGCAGGCTCGACCAGGACCGCAACGAGGCGCAGGGCAAGCTCGGCGAGCTCGAGGCCACCACCCAGCAGCTGAAGGCCTCCAAGGACGAGGTCCAGGGCAAGCTGGCCAAGGCCCAGGACCTGCTCAACACGCTGACCGAGCAGGAGCGCGAGGCGCTGCGCGCGGCCGAGGAGAAGGCCGCCGCCGAGGCGAAGGCCAAGGCGGACGCCGCCAAGGCCGAGGCCAAGGCCAAGGCGGACGCCGACCGCGCCTCCCGCGACAACAGCCGCGACAACCTGGCCGGCTCGTCCTCGTCGACGGCTGCCAAGCCCGCCGCGTCCTCCCCGGCCCCCGCGCCGTCCGCGCCCGCCGCCAACGGCTCGCGCGCCGCCGCCGCGATCGCCGCCGCCGAGAGCAAGCTGGGTGCGCCGTACGTCTACGGCGCCTCCGGCCCGGGCTCGTTCGACTGCTCCGGCCTCACCAGCTGGGCCTACGCCCAGGCGGACGTGTCGCTGCCGCGCACCTCGCAGGCCCAGGCCACCATCGGCACCAACGTCGGCACCAACATCGCCAACGCCCAGCCCGGTGACCTGATCATCTACCGCTCGGACCGCAGCCACGTCGCGATCTACGTGGGCGGCGGCCAGGTCATCCACGCGCCGAAGCCCGGTGCGAACGTCCGGTACGAGACCGCCAGCATGCTGCCGATCAACGCCATCGTGCGCGTCTGATCCGGCGTCCGCCTGCACGGGCCCGGTCTCCCCTCGCGGGAGGCCGGGCCTGCGGCTTTCGGGCAGGACCGCGCTGGTGTCCGATTGCGGGTCAAATATTCGGGTTGGGAGGGGTTTGGACTCGATCGCCCGGACTCGCTAACGTCTGCCACCGGACTCCCGCTTGAGAGCCGCCCGCTCCGGTGCGGCGGCGGGGCCGGGTCGCAGGATCGGAGCCACTGTCGTATGGCCGTGCACCGCCGTTCCCCCCTGCCGGGCGCGCTCGCCCGCGCGCTGGTGCTGACCGCCGCGGCCACCACCGCGCTGGGGGTGGCGACGGGTGGTACCGCCCAGGCCGCCCCGGGCGCGCCGGACGGGCCGTCGAACCGCAAGGACGTCAAGGCGCAGGTGGAGCAGCTGTACGACGAGGCCGAGCAGGCCTCGGAGAAGTACAACGCGGCACTGGACGCCCAGCAGCGCCTCCAGCACGAGACCGGCACGCTCCAGCAGCAGGTCGCCGTCGGCCAGGACGAGCTCAACCAGCTGCGCGGCGACCTCGCCACCGTGGCCGGCGCCGAGTACCGGGGCGGCGGGATGGCGCAGACCGTCCAGCTGATGCTCTCCAGCGACCCGGAGGGTTATCTCACCAGGGCCCGCACCCTGGACCAGGCCGCCGAGCGGCAGAACGAGACGCTGCACGAGGTGGTGGCCCGTCAGCGCCGGCTCGACCAGCGCCGTGCCGAGACCTCCGTGAAGCTCTCCGAACTGGAGCAGACCCGCAGCGCCCTCGCCGAGAGCAAGCAGCAGATCCAGCAGCGGCTGGCCAAGGCGCAGCGGCTGCTCAACAGCCTGGGTGTCGGCGAGCGGGCCCGGATGGCGGCCCAGGACGCCCGCGAGGCCGAGCAGCGCGCCACCCGCGGCACCGACCGGCTCGACCTCGGCACCGCCCCGCCCGCCTCCGAACGCGGCGCCGCCGCGCTGGCCGCCGCCGTGAAGATGATCGGTTCGCCCTATGTGTACGGATCCACCGGGCCCCGGGCGTTCGACTGTTCCGGTCTGATGTACTGGAGCTGGCGGCAGGCCGGAGTGACCCTGCCGCGCACCTCGCAGGCCCAGGCGTACGCCGGCCGGCGGGTCGGCATCTCCGACGCGCGACCGGGAGACCTGGTGATCTTCTACCGGGACATGCACCACGTCGGCATGTACGCCGGCGGCGGGGTGATCGTGCACGCCCCCTACCCGGGCGCCAAGGTCCGCTACGAGAGCGTCAACGCGATGCCCGTCGCGGAGGTGATCCGGCTCTGAGCCGGCCCGGCCCGACACCTCCCGCCGAAGCCGGGGTACGCCGCCGCGTGCTGTCCCGGCGCGGTGCGCTGCTGCTCGCGGCGGGTGGACTGGCCCAGCTCTCGCTGCCCCGGGCGGCTCCGGCGGCCCCCCTGGCCGGGCTGCCGGCGGACCACCGGGCCGAGGTGAGCGGGCTGCTGGCCGAGCGGGCCCGGGCGCTGGGCGCCGGGCCGGCCGCACCCCCGGTCGAGGCGGCCTACCGGAACCTCGTGCTCGGGCCGGCCGGTGAGCCGGACCGGCTCACAGTCACCGCCGAACTGACCGTCCGGGTGGCCGGCTACGACGAGTACCCGGTGGTCCACCCGCGCCGGCTGGTACTGCTGCGCGCGCGCGACGGCTGGCGGGTCGAACGGGAGGAGGGCACCGGCGGGCCGGCGCCGCTCTGGGACCTCGGGAGCGTCCGCGCGGCGAGCGGCGCGCACTGCCTGGTGCTCGGCCTGGCCGGCGGGCCGGACCCAGCACAGCTCGCGGCCGTGGCCGACCGGGCCGTCCCGGCCGTCACCGCCCTCTGGGGCACCGCCTGGGCGGGCCGGCTGCTGCTGGAGCTGCCCGCCACCGAGGAGCAGTTCGGCCGGCTGCTGGACGCCGACCCGGCCGGCTGGACCGGCATGGCGGCCGTCACCACCGCGGCGCCCGGCGCCCCCTGGCACACCCCGGCGGACCGGGTGCTGGTCAACCCCGAGGCCTACCAGGGGCTCAGCGACTTCGGCCGCCAGGTGGTGACCACCCACGAGGCGGTGCACGTGGCGACCCGGGCCGACACCCGCGCCTGGACGCCGCTCTGGCTCTCCGAGGGCGTCGCCGACTGGACGGGCTACCGGGACTCCGGCCGCTCCCCGCGGCAGATCGCCCCCGAGCTGGCCCGTGACGTCGCCGCCGGGAAGGTGCCCTCGGCGCTGCCCGCCGACCGGGACTTCACCGCGGGCGCGGCCGGCATCGCCCAGGCCTACGAGCAGTCCTGGCTGGCCTGCGACCTGATCGCCCGCCGCTTCGGGGCGGACCGGCTGGTCGCCTACTACCGGGCGGTCGGCGCGGCGGGTGCGGGCGCCGGCCGGGAGCAGCAGTCGGACCGCGTCCTGCGGGACGAGCTGGGGCTCGGACTGGGCGAGTTCACCGAGCTCTGGGCCGCCGAGGTCCGCCGGCTCGCGGGGTAGGCCCCGCACCGACGGCGTCCGGCCGACCGGACGGACCCTAGCGGCGTCGCTGGGCCGGCGGTCCCGGCCGGTCGATGCCGTCCAGCAGGTCCTGCTCGTACGCGATCCCCGGGCGCACCGGGTAGCCGGTGGCCGACCCCGGCTCCGCGCGGTCCAGCACGACGGTGGCCGGGAGCTGGGCGGACCCGCGGGTCGAACGCCAGAGCCGGACGCAGGAGAGCCCGGTGGCGGCCAGCAGCAGCAGGTTGCGCAGGGTCAGCGCGGTGACGGCCCAGGGCTCGCTGTTGACCAGGTCGCTGAAGAGCAGCGGGAACTCCACCAGGGTCAGCGGCGTCGCGGCCAGGATCAGCAGCGCCACCGGCCGCTGGCTGGTACCGCGCACGGTCAGGCAGACCGCCGCCACGCCGACCAGCCAGACGAGGTACTGCGGGCTGATCACCCGGCTGGTCACGATGAAGATCAGCAGCGCGGCCAGCGCCGCGTCGTACATGGTGGCCGCGTTGCGGCGCTTGGCGGTGAAGCGCCAGAGCAGCAGCCAGGCGAAGCCCAGCAGGCTGCCGGCCATCATCACCTTGCCGACCACGTACACCCACGGCCCGAGCATCTCGACCGAGCCGTAGTTCATCGTCACCCTGCCGTCCCAGGCGCCGGCCATCCGGGCGAAGTGCAGGGGCAGGGCGCCCACCGACTCCACCTCGACGCCGCGGTCCTTCTGGAAGGTCAGGAACTCGAACGCGCCGTTCATCCCGGCCGTGAGCAGGAAGCCCACCGAGACGGCGGTGGCCGCGGCGGCGGTCCACGCACGGCGGGTGCGGCGGCCGGACGGGGTGCCGATCAGGCCGATCAGCGGCCAGACCTTGATGATCCCGCCCAGCCCCAGCAGGAGCCCGCCGATCGCCGGGCGCCGGATCAGCGCGAGCAGGCCGGCCACCGCGACCGCGGTGACGATGACGTCGTACCGGTTGTAGATCATCGGGCCGAGCAGCGGCACGCCGGCCACCCAGACCCAGGCGCCGGTCAGCGCCCGGCCCTTGCGCAGTCCGGTCCGCACCAGCAGGGCCATCGCGGCGGCGTCGGCGATCCCGCAGATCACCCAGAACGAGACCACGTACGACCAGGGCAGCAGCCCGGGCAGCATGATCACCAGGGCGGCGCCGGGCGGGTACTGCCAGGTCACGTCGTCCAGCGGGAAGGTGCCGGTCTGCAGGACGCCGTACCAGCCGTGGTAGATCAGCCAGACGTCGGTGGTGATGTCCCCGCCGGCCATCCGCAGCACGCCGGTCACCAGCAGCAGCAGCAGGGTCCGGGAGGCCAGCCACGTTCCGACGAGCGCACAGAGTGCCCCGGTGCGCCGGGAGGGGCCTGCGGGGGCCGGTACGGGCTCCTGGCGGACGGCCAGCGCCGTGCCGGATCCGTCGGCGCCGCTGGGTGAACCGGACTTGGTGGCCGGGGCCAACTCCACTGCGCTCCCTCGTTCGTCTCGGACGTCCCACCGGAGGCGTCGCGCGACGGACGCCCGGGCGGCCGGTGCCGGGCGCGGCGCCACGTTCGGCGGGGCCACAACGGCTGCCTAGGTTCTAGGACAGACCCGGGGGTGAAACGGTTGCCGTGCGCGGATCCGTTCCCGGCGGGTCATGGTGTTGACCTATCGTACGGATCACCCAGCGGTACACCGAGCACCCCCCGACCGAGCGAGCCGTGGCCTGATGCACAAGACCTTGATCGTCACCAACGACTTCCCGCCGCGACCCGGCGGCATCCAGGCCTTCGTCCACAACATGGCTGTCCGTCAGCCCGCCGGGAGCGTGGTGGTCTACGCGTCGACCTGGCGTGACGGCGGCGAGGTCGCCCGCTTCGACGCCGAACAGCCGTTCCCGGTGATCCGCGACCGGACGAAGGTGATGGTTCCCACACCGCGGGTCACCCGCCGGGCCGCCGAGATCCTCCGGGCCGAGAAGTGCGACTCGGTCTGGTTCGGGGCGGCCGCCCCGCTCGGGCTGATGGCACCCGCGCTGCGCCGCGCCGGGGCCCGGCGGCTGCTCGGCATGACGCACGGGCACGAGGCCGCCTGGGCCCAGCTCCCGGCGGCCCGGCAGCTGTTGCGCCGGATCGGCGCCGGCACCGACACCCTCACCTACCTCGGCGAGTACACCCGTTCCCGGATCGCCGACGCGGTCGGCCCGCAGGCGGCGGCCCGGATGGTGCAGCTGCCGCCGGGGGTCGACGAGCAGACCTTCCACCCCGACTCGGGCGGCGCCGAGCTGCGCCGCCGGCTCGGGCTCGCCGACCGGCCGGTGGTGGTCTGCGTCTCCCGACTGGTGCCGCGCAAGGGCCAGGACACCCTGATCGAGGCGATGCCGCAGATCCTCGCCGAGGTGCCGGACACCGTACTGCTGATCGTCGGCGACGGCCCCTACCGGGCGGACCTGGAGAAGCTCGCCGACGCCCGGGGCGTCCGCGCGGCGGTGCGGTTCACCGGGGCGGTGCCGTGGTCGGAGCTGCCCGCGCACTACGGCGCCGGGGACGTCTTCGCGATGCCCTGCCGCACCCGGCGGGGCGGGCTGGACGTCGAGGGCCTGGGCATCGTCTACCTGGAGGCCTCGGCGACCGGACTGCCGGTGGTGGCGGGGGACTCCGGCGGCGCGCCGGACGCGGTGCTTGAGGGGGAGACCGGCTACGTGGTGCCGGGCGGCTCGCCGGCCGCCGCGGCCGAGCGGATCGTCCGGCTGCTGAACGACGAGGAGCTGCGCCGGCGCCTCGGCGAGGCCGGACGGCGCTGGGTGGACCGCTCCTGGCGGTGGGACCTGCTCGCCGGGCGGCTCACCTCGCTGCTGGCCGGTTGACGGCGCGGTGCGGGGCCCCGCCGCGGCAGGGCCCCGCACCGTACGGTCAGCGCTGGTAGATCGCCTCGACGTCGGCCGCGAAGTCCTTCAGCACGAGGTTGCGCTTGAGCTTGAGCGACGGCGTGAGGTGACCGCTCTCCTCGGAGAGGACGGTGTCCAGCAGACGGAACTTCTTCACGGCCTCGGCGTGCGAGACGGCGGCGTTGCCGTCGTCCACGGCGGCCTGGACGGCGGCGAGCAGGTCCGGGTCCTCGCGCAGCTCGGCCACCGTGGCGGTGGCCGGCTTGCCGTTCAGCTCCTTCCACTTGGGGAAGAAGTCCTCGTCCACGGTGACCAGGCAGCCGATGAACGGCTTGCGGTCGCCGACCACCATCACCTCGCCGATCAGCGCGTGCGCGCGGATCCGGTCCTCGATCACGGCCGGGGCGACGTTCTTGCCGCCCGCGGTGACGATGATCTCCTTCTTGCGGCCGGTGATGGTGAGGTAGCCCTCGGAGTCCAGCGAGCCGATGTCCCCGGTGGAGATCCAGCCGTCCTTCAGCGCGTCGGCGGTGGCCCGCGGGTTGTTCCAGTAGCCGGTGAACACCTGCGGGCCCTTGAACAGGACCTCGCCGTCCTCGGCGATCCGTACCGCGGCGCCGGGCAGCGGCTGGCCGACCGTGCCGATCTTCGGCTTGTCCCACGGGTTGAAGGCGGTGGCCGCGCAGGTCTCGGTCAGGCCGTAGCCCTCCAGCACGGTGAAGCCGATGCCCCGGTAGAAGTGGCCGAGCCGCTCGCCGAGCGGGGCGCCGCCGGAGATCGCGTGGGTGGCCCGGCCGCCGAGCGCGGCGCGCAGCTTGCTGTAGACCAGCTTGTCGAAGATCTTGTGCTTGATCCGCAGGCCCAGGCCCGCACCGCCGGCGTCCAGCGCCCGGCTGTACGCGATCGCGGTGTCGGCGGCCCGGTCGAAGATCTTGCCCTTGCCGTCGGCCTGGGCCTTCGCACGGGCGGTGTTGTAGACCTTCTCGAACACGCGCGGCACGCCCAGGATCAGGGTGGGCCGGAACGCCGCCAGCTCGGCGGTGACGTCCTTGATGTCCGACACGTGGCCGAGCTTGATCGGGGCCATCGCGGGGGCGATCTCCGCGATCCGGCCGAGCACGTGGGCCAGCGGCAGGAAGAGCAGGACCGAGCTCTCGCCGGTGCGGAACAGCGGGGCCAGCCGCTCCACGATGTTGCCGCACTCGGCCATGAAGTTGGCGTGGGTCAGCTGACAGCCCTTGGGGCGGCCGGTGGTGCCCGAGGTGTAGACGATGGTGGCGATCGAGTCGGCCGTCGCCATCGAGCGGCGCTCGGTGACGGTGGTGTCGGGGACGTGCTGCCCCGCCTCGGCCAGCGCGGCCAGCGCGCCGCCCTCGATCTGCCAGGTCTGCCGCAGCAGCGGCAGGCGCCGGCGGACCTCCTCGACCACCGTCGCGTGCTGGGCGGTCTCGGTGAGCACGGCCACCGCCCCGGAGTCGCCGAGGATCCACTCCACCTGTTCGGCGGAGGAGGTCTCGTACACCGGCACGGTGATCGCGCCGGCCGTCCAGATCGCGAAGTCCAGCAGCGTCCACTCGTAGCGGGTGCGGGACATGATGCCCACCCGGTCGCCGGGCTCGATGCCCGCGGCGATCAGTCCCTTCGCGGCGGCGTGCACCTCGACCAGGAACTGGGCGGCGGTCAACTCCTGCCACCGGCCGTCCACCTTGCGGCTGAGCACCACGACGTCCGGGTGTCGCTCGGCGTTCTGGTGCACGAGGTCGGAGAGGTTACCGCCGCTCGGTACCTGGTAGAGGGCCGGAAGGCTGAAGTCGAGCAAGACTGCTCCTCGTTCGCGACGCTGCGGGACGGCAGGACGTTACTGCCCGGTAGGCAGCTTCGACCAGGGGGGTCGGCTCCGGTGTTCGAAGTGTCACACCTTTACCCGGTCCGACCAGGCCGTGACCGGGTCGTTCGAATGGCACCCTACGGCAGCCCGAGGGTGACCGACCGGTAGCCTGCGGGTGCCCCCGCGCCCGGGACTTCGCACCTGAGAGCCCTGGACCTGAGGGATCGCCGGTCGCGATAGCCTGCTCCGGGCGCACCCGACCGAGCAGGCTCGGCCGGGCCGGCAGCACGGGACGACGCGGAGGGCCATTCCATGGCGGAGCACACCAGGTCGAGCATCACCATCGACGCGACCCCGGCGAAGGTCATGGCCGTGATCGCCGACTTCGCCGCCTACCCGGCCTGGACCGGTGAGGTGAAGGAGATCGAGGTGCTGGAGACCGCCGAGAACGGCCGCGCCGCCCAGGTGCGCCTGCTGCTCGACGCCGGCGCCATCCGTGACGAGCACGTCCTCGCCTACACCTGGGACGGCGACCGCGAGGTGGGGTGGACGCTGGTGCGCAGCCAGATGCTCCGCTCGCTGGACGGCTCCTACTCGCTCGCCCCGCTGGACGGCGGCCGGACCGAGGTCACCTACCAGCTGGCCGTCGACGTGAAGATCCCGATGCTCGGGATGATCAAGCGCAAGGCCGAGAAGGTCATCATCGACCGGGCCCTGGCCGGGCTGAAGAAGCGCGTCGAAGGCTGACGCCGAGAAGACGGGGCCGCACGGCATGACGGCGACACGCACCATCCTGGTCAGCGGCGACTCGGGGGCACCCATGGTGGCGGCCGCCACCGCCCTGCACGCCGCCCGGCAGGGCCGGCGCACCCTGCTGCTGGCCGCCGACGACCCGCACCGCACCCTGGACACCGTCCTCGGTGCGCGGTTGGAGCCCGAACCGGCCGTGTACGCCCCCGGCCTGACCGTGGCCCGGATCGACGAGCAGGCCGCGTTCCGCCACGCCCTCGGCGAGATCGGCGGCCGGATCAAGCCCGCGCTCGACCTGCTCGGCGCGGAGCCGCTCGACCCCGAGGAGCTCACCGCCCTGCCCGGCACCGCCCGGCTCGCCCTGCTCCGCGCCCTGCCCGCCGCCGAGGCCGACGTCCTGGTGGTGCTCGCCCCGCCGCCCGCCGAGCTGATCGCCGCGCTCGCCCTGCCCGAACAGCTGGAGCGCTACCTGGCCCGGCTCGTGCCCGAGCAGCGTCAGGCCGCCCGGGCGCTGCGCCCGCTGCTGGCCGGCCTGGCCGGGGTGCCGATGCCCGCCGACTGGCTCTACGAGGGCCGGACCAAGGCGGCCGCCGTCCTCGCCGAGGCCCGCGCGGCGATCGCCGCGCCCGGCACCGGTGTCCGCCTGGTCACCGCCGCCGACGCCCACCCGTACGAGGAGCTGCGCCGGATCCGGGCCGGCCTGGCCCTGCACGGTCACCGGCCGGACGCCGTGGTGGTGCACGGCGCGCTGCCGGACGCCGCCGCCGACTCGGCGGACCCGTGGCTGGCCGGGCTGGCCCGCCGCCGGCAGGAGGAGCTGGCCGCGCTGGCGGCCGCGAGCGACGTCCCGGTGCTGGTCACCGGTCTCGCCGAGGTCACCCTGGAGGCGGTCGCCGACCGCCTCTACGGCCCCGGCCCCGGCCCGGCTCCGCTCGACCCCGAGCCGTGGACCGTCGAGGACCGGCTGGCCGAGGACGGGCTGCTCGTCTGGCACCTCCCGCTGCCCGGCGCGGAGCGGGCCGACCTGGACCTGGTGCGGCGCGGCGACGAACTCGTGGTCGGCCTCGGCGCCCACCGGCGGGTGCTCGCGCTGCCCTCGGCGTTGCGCCGCTGCACGGTCGCGGGCGCGGGCCTGCAGGACGGGGCGCTCGCCGTCCGCTTCGCGCCCGATCCGGCGCTCTGGCCGCGCGGCTGAGCCGCCTTCGGCACCGCCGGCGGTGCCTTCCCGCCCCGGGGCGGAGCCCGTCGGGGCGGTGGAGTCCGTCCGGTAGCGTCGGGCCCAGGGGCCGCAGGCGCGGCCGGAGCTGAGGAGACGCCCGCGATGACCACTGCCGACGACCGCACCGAGCAGGCCGCCGAGCACCCGTTCGGCCCGGAGCTGGGCCCGCTGGTGGACGAGGTGCGCCGGTTCGCCGCCGTCGTCGGCCAGAAGGCCCAGGAGACGAGCGCCGAGACCCTGATCTCGCTGGCCGGCCTCGCCGACCGCCTGCGCGAGAAGCAGCCCGAGGTGTACGAGCACCTGTCGGCCGCCGGTACCGGCCTGGCCGCCGCGGGCAGCGAGCTGCTGGCCGCCTACCGGGCCGCCGTGGCCGGCCACGAGTACCGCTGGACGGCCGGCGACGGCGCCCGCAGCGAGCGGATCGACCTCGACACGCCTGACGGACCGTCCGACAAGCAGTGAAGCCCTGACCCCCGTGTAGTGACCGTGTGGACCCTCGCTGTGACGGAGCGGGGCGGAATGTACGACTTTTGAAGCTGATCGGCGAGCTTGGATGCGAATTGTCTTCGGTTAATGTAGGCGACGGTGTGTACGGGGGCAGGGTTGGGCGGTACCGTTCCGTCCAGCGGGAACGAGTGAATAGCTGAGGGACACATGGCTCTGACCATCGGCGTCGACGTCGGCGGGACCAAGATCGCGGCAGGCGTGGTCAACGAGGCGGGCGAGATCCTGGCCCGGACCAGGGTGCCCACCCCGGCCGACCCGCAGTGGGCGGTCGACGCCATCGCGCAGGCCGTGCGCGAGCTCAAGGAGCAGTACCCCGACGTGGTGGCGGCCGGTGTCGGCGCCCCCGGCTTCGTCGACCGCGACCGCTCCACGGTGATCTTCGCCCCCAACATCGACTGGGAGGACGAGCCGCTGCGCGGCCGGATCGAGGAGCTCACCGGCCTGGACACCGTGGTCGAGAACGACGCCAACTGCGCCGCCTGGGCCGAGTTCCGCTTCGGCGCCGCCGCCGAGTACTCGGACATGGTGCTGATCACCGTCGGCACCGGCATCGGCGGCGGGATCGTGCTGGACGGCCGCCTGCACCGCGGCCGCTTCGGCGTGGCCGGCGAGATCGGCCACCTCAACATGGTCCCCGACGGCCTGCCCTGCGGCTGCGGCGGCAAGGGCTGCTGGGAGCAGTACGGCTCCGGCCGGGCGCTGCGCCGCTACGGCCGGGAGCTGGCCGCCGCCGACCCGGTGCGCGGCCTGCGGATGCTGGAGCTCAACGACGGTGTCGCCGAGACCATCCGCGGCATCCACATCACCGAGGCGGCCGAGGCGGGCGACCCGCTCGCCCTGGAGTGCTACGCGGAGCTGGCCGACTGGCTGGGCCGGGGCATGACCGACCTCGCCGCGCTCTTCGACCCGGCCGTCTTCGTGCTGGGCGGCGGGGTCTCCGACTCCGGCCGGCTGCTGCTCGACCCGGTCGTCAAGGCCTTCGAGCACTACCTGACCGGCGGGGTGCACCGCCCGCGCGCCGAGGTGGTGCTCGCCTCGATGGGCTCCGCCGCCGGGATCGCCGGCGCGGCGGACCTGGCCCGTACCGTCTGACCCGCGCCCGCCGTCGTGTTCCGCCCGCCCCGGCGGCCCCCTGCCGTACGGTCGTCACCGGACGAAAGGGGAGGACCGCCATGACCACCGGACCGACCGACCTGCCGCCGCCCGGGCCGCGGCGGCTGCGGCTGCTCAGCTACAACATCCGCTCGCTGCGCGACGACCGGCGTGCCCTCGTTCGGGTGATCCGGGCCTGCGAACCGGACGTGGTCTGCATCCAGGAGTCACCGCGCTACTGGCGCCCGGAGGGCCGGGCGGCCTGGCTCGCGCAACAGACCGGCACCGTGGTGCTGGCCGGCGGCGGCCGGACCGCCGCCGGACCGCTGCTGCTCGGCCGGCTCGGCGTGGAGGTGCTCGCCGTCCACGACCGGTTGCTGCCCAAGACCCGCGGGCTGCACGCGCGCGGCTTCGCGAGCGCGCTGGTCCGGGTGGCCGGCTCGGCGCCGTTCACCGTCACCAGCTGCCATCTGAGCCTGGACGCCGAGGAGCGGTACGGCCAGTTCGAGCTGCTGCTCGACCAGCTGAAGATCACCGAACTCGGCGTCGTGGCAGGGGACTTCAACGAGCACCCGGACGGCGCCGGCTGGCGGCTGCTGGCCGGCCGGCTGCAGGACGGCCACCTCGCGGCGCCCTGGGGCGGCACTTTCACGTCCGTCCCGGAGAACCCCTACCAGCGGATCGACGCCGTCTTCGCCGGCCCCGGCATCCGGGTCCTCGCCTGCGGGGTGCCGCACGGCCTGCCGGGTGTCACCGAGGCCGATCTGCGGGCCGCCACCGACCACCTGCCGGTGCTCGCCGTCCTGGAGCTCCCGGCCGGCTGACCGCCGGGGCCGAAGGACCGGCCGGACCGGACCCCGGACCGATCCGGCCGGACCGGTCGGGCGCGCGACGCCGGACCGGTCCTAGACGACGGCACCGCCGTGCGGGTCCTCCGGCTCGTCCTCGTCGCGCTCCTTCATCCGGACCACCAGGGTGACGAAGCCGCCGAGGAAGGCGGTCACGCCGACCCAGGCCGGCCAGCCGGACACCTCGCGCCAGACCACCGCGTCGAACAGCAGCAGGGCCGGCCCGCCGAGCACGGCGAGCCAGGCGAACTTGGCGGTGACGTCGGCGGCGGGCAGCGGCGGCGGCTCCGGCGGGACGAAGTGGCCCTCGTCCGCCTCCTCGGTCAGCTCGAAGTCGCGCGGGCCCGAGCCGCCCGCCGGCATCACCGGCCGACCGGAGCGGGGCCGGGGCTGCGGCGCCAGGTCGGCGAGGTCGTCCGGGCCGGCGCGGTGGTCCGGGCCCTCCTTGAAGCCGCCCTTGAACTCGCCGCGCGCCCGGAGGTCCTCGACCTCCGGCCAGTTCGGGTTGTTGAGATCGACGGGGTCGTCGAACTGGGCGACCAGCGCGGCGAAGATCGCGTCCTGCTCGGCCTGGCTGCGCTCGGGCGCGCGCCGCACCCGGGGCGGTTCGGGCGCCGGAGCAGCCTCCGCGGCCTCTCCCGCGGCGCCCCCGCCCTTGGCGCCCTCGGCCTTCACCCCGTCGGCCTTGGCGGCGTCGGCCTTCGTGTTCTCCGCGTCCTCGCGGGGCGCCTCGTCCTCGCCGCCCGCCGTGCTGCTCTCGTGCACTTCCGGCCCTTCAGCCTTGGTGATCGTCGGATTCGACCCGGGTGACGCCCGCCGCGTGTGCGGGAGCCAGCCGTCGGATGAAGTCCTGGCCGGCCGCGAATATTTCCGCCGCGTCGTGGTCCAGCGTCGCGACGTGGTAGCTGCGCTGGCACAACCGCTCCGTCACATCGGTCGAGGATATCCGCGCCAGCACCAGTTCCGAGTTGGCCGAGGAGACGACGTGGTCCTGCGGGCTGTGGAAGAGCAGCACCGGCTGGGTCACCTGCGGCAGCCGCTTCTGGACGTCCTTCCAGAGCCGGGCCAGTGACCAGGCGGCGTGCAGCGGCGTCCGGTCGTAGCCGACCTCGACCGAGCCCGGACGGGCGATGTCGTCGGCGATCCCTGGCAGGCTCGGCACCAGGTGGCGCAGGACCGGAAGCAGCACACTCGCGGGGTTGTCGGAACGCACCGACGGGTTGACCAGCACCAGTCCGGAGATCACCGGGCCGTGCAGCGCGGCCAGCCGCAGTGCCAGCGCGCCGCCCATCGACAGGGCGAACACGAAGACCTGCTCGCACTCGGCGGCCAGCGCCAGCAACTCCCGCTCGACCTCCGCGTACCAGTCCTCCCAGCGGGTCACCTGCATGTCCTGCCAGTGGGTGCCGTGGCCGGGCAGCAGCGGCAGCGAGACGGTGAACCCGGCCGCCGCCAGCTCCTCGGCCCACGGGCGCAGCGACTGCGGTGACCCGGTGAACCCGTGGCAGAGCAGGACGCCCACCGGCCCGCCCCGGTGGCGGTACGGTTCGGCACCGGGCAGCAGCGGCATGGCGGGCTCCTTCGCGGGCGGCGGCGCGTTGGGAAAGGGGGGCGGTGGAACGGCAGGCTGCGGAAACCGCATCGTCCCACGCGCCCGCACACGCCGTACACCCCTGCCGGACACCCCGCCGGGGCGGGGCGGGGCGCGGGCGGTGGCCGCGGGGCATTAGGATCGACCGGTCCGCATAACAGGAGGCCCGGGTTGTTCTACCGACTGATGAAGATGATCGTCGCGCCACTGCTACGGATCTTCTTCCGGCCGTGGATCGAGGGTGAGGAGAACATCCCCACCGAGGGCGCCGCGATCATCGCGAGCAACCACCTCTCGTTCTCGGACTCCTTCTTCTTCCCCGCGCTGATCAAGCGCCGGGTGACCTTCATCGCCAAGGCGGAGTACTTCAACACGCCCGGCCTGAAGGGCAAGCTGACGGCCGCCTTCTTCAAGGGCGTCGGCCAGCTGCCGGTGGACCGCTCGGGCGTGCGCGGCGCCGGCGAGGCGGCGATCCGCAGCGCGATCGCCGTGCTGGAGCGCGGTGAGCTGTTCGGCGTCTACCCGGAGGGCACCCGCTCGCCCGACGGCAAGCTGTACCGCGGCAAGGTCGGCGGCCTGGCCCGCGTCGCGCTGGCCACCGGCGCGCCGGTGATCCCGGTCGCGATGATCGACACCGAGAAGGTGCAGCCGCCCGGTCAGGTCGTGCCCAACTTCGGCACCCGTCCGGGCATCCGGATCGGCCGGCCGCTGGACTTCTCCCGCTACCACGGCATGGAGAACGACCGCTTCATCCTCCGTTCGGTGACGGACGAGGTGATGTACGAGATCATGCGGCTCTCCGGCCAGGAGTACGTGGACATCTACGCGACCGCCGCCAAGCGGCAGATCGCCGACGACAAGAAGCGCGCCGACGCCGAGCGCAAGGCCGTCCAGAAGGCCGAACAGGCCGCCGCCAAGGCCGAGAAGGCCGAGGCGGAGAAGGCCCAGAAGGCCGCCGAGCAGGAGCAGAAGGAGAGCGGGTCGGCGTAGGCCCGCCCGCCGGGGGAGGGGCGCGGAGATGGCGGACGGCAGCAGAACGGGGTCGGTCGGCGCAGCGGTCGCGGCCGGCGGCATGTCCGTCGAACTGCCGCTCTGGCGGGCCATCTCGTTCTTCCGGGTGCTGGCGCTCTGCTACGCGGTGCTGCGCTACTTCAACTCCTACCTGGACTTCCTGCACCCCGTCGCCGGCTGGATCTACCTCGGCGCGCTGACGCTCTGGACGCTGGCCAGCACCCGTGCCTTCGCCGGACCGCAGCGCTGCACCTGGTACGTGCTCGGCACCGACCTCACCCTCGTCGTCACCGGCATCGTGATGAGCGGGATGACCGACGACCCGGCCCGGATCGCCCACGGCGCGCCCACCCTGCCCACCATCTGGGCGGCCGGCACCGTCCTGGGCTTCGCCGGCCGGGGCGGCTGGCGCTGGGCGGCGGCGGCCGGGTCGGTGATCGGGGTGGCCAACATCCTCGGCCACGGCGGTCCGACCGGCGACAACATCCACAACATCGTGCTGCTGATGGTGGCCGGCTGCGCGATCGGCTACGTCATCGAACTCGCCCGCGCCAGCGAGGCGACGCTGACCCGGGCGCTCCAGGTCGAGGCCGCGAACCGGGAGCGCGAGCGGCTCTCCCGGGACATCCACGACGGCGTGCTCCAGGTGCTCGCCCTGGTCCAGCGCCGCGGCGGCGAGCAGGGCGCCGGCCGGGGGGCGGACTTCGCCGAGCTCGGCCGGCTGGCCGGGGAGCAGGAGCGCGCGCTGCGGGCGCTGATGAGCGGCGGCCCGCTGCCCGCCCAGCGCGCGCCGCTGGAGCCGCAGGACCTGCGCACCCTGCTCGGCCCCCACACGGACGAGCGGATCACCCTCTCCGCCCCCGGCACCCCGGTCCTGCTGCCCGGCCCGGTGGCGGGCGAGCTGGCCGCGGCCGTCGGCGCCGCGGTGGACAACGTCCGCCGGCACGCCGGTCCGGGGGCGCGCGCCTGGATCCTGCTGGAGGACGAGCCGCAGGCCGTCACGGTCAGCGTCCGCGACGACGGTCCGGGCTTCGCGCCCGGCCGGCTCGGCGAGGCGGAGCAGGCCGGCCGGCTGGGCGTCTCCCAGTCGATCCGCGGCCGGCTGCTGGACCTCGGCGGCACGGCCGAGCTGTACTCGGTGCCCGGGGAGGGCGTCGAGGTCGAACTGCGCGTCCCGAGGAAGGGCTCTGATGACTGACCAGCCGATGACCGACCGGCAGGCGGCCGCCGAGGCGCCGGTGCGGGTGATGGTCGTGGACGACCACCCGATGTGGCGCGACGCCGTCTCGCGCGACCTGGCCGAGGCCGGGCTGGACGTGGTGGCCACCGCCGGGGACGGCGAGGAGGCCGTCCGGCGGGCCCGCGCCTGCGCCCCGCAGGTGGTGGTGCTCGACCTCAACCTGCCCGGCCTGTCCGGCGCCGAGGCCTGCCGCCAGGTGGTCGCCCAGGACCCTTCGGTGCGCGTCCTGGTGCTCTCCGCGAGCGGTGAGCACGCCGACGTGCTGGAGGCGGTGAAGTCCGGGGCGACCGGCTACCTGGTGAAGTCGGCCGGCCGCGAGGAGCTGCTGGACGCGGTGCGCCGCACCGCCGTCGGCGACGCGGTCTTCACCCCGGGCCTGGCCGGGCTGGTGCTCGGGGAGTTCCGCCGGCTGGCCGCCGAGCCGGCCGCCCCGACGGCCCCCGCCGCCCCGCAGTTGACGGCGCGGGAGACCGAGGTGCTGCGGCTGGTCGCCAAGGGCCTGTCCTACCGGCAGATCGCCGACCGGCTGGTGCTCTCCCACCGCACGGTGCAGAACCACGTCCAGAACACCCTCGGCAAGCTCCAGCTGCACAACCGGGTCGAGCTGGTCCGGTACGCGATCGAGCAGGGCCTGGACGACGAGATCTGACGCGGTCCGACCCGATCCGGGCGGGGCGCGCCGTCCGGCACGCCCCGCCCGGGGCCTCAGCCGCGGACGGCGGCGGCCGCCCGCAGAAGTCCGGCGACGATGCCGACGCCGTCCCGGGTGAGCACCGACTCGGGGTGGAACTGCAGGCCGGCGAAGCCGGGGCCGCGTAGCGCGTGGACGTCACCGGTCAGGACGTCCCGGGAGACCTCGACGCCCTCGGCGGCGAGCCGGGCCGCGTCCTCGTCCGAGCAGCGCGCGGTGAAGGTGTTGTAGAAGCCCACCGTGTGCCGGGCGCCGAAGAGGTCGATCGTCTCCTGCGCACCCTGGTGGGGCACGGCCTTGCGGGTCAGCGGCAGGCCGAGGACGTCGGCGAGCAGCTGGTGGCTCAGGCAGACGGCGAGCAGCGGCGCGGTGCGGGCGCCGGAGCGGACGGCGGCCAGCGCGTCGGCGACGATCGGGCGCAGCACGGCCATCTTGGGGTCGTCGGCGGCGGCCGGGTCCCCCGGGCCGGGGCCGAGCACCAGCGGGCCGGGGTGGGCGGCGACCCGCTCGCGCAGGCCGGGCTCGTCGAAGCGGGCCACGGTGACCTGGTGGCCGAGCGAGGTCAGCAGGTGGGCGAGCATCGAGGTGAAGGTGTCCTCGCCGTCCACCACCAGGGTCGGCGCGGCCTGGGTGACCGCGGCCGGCTCCTGCATCCGCAGCCAGAACGGGGCGAGGTCGGCGCGCCGGGCGTCCAGCGCGGCCTGGACCCGGTGGTCGTCGGCGAGTCGCGGGCCGGACGGGTTCGGCACCCGGGCGGGGGCCGGGCGGGCGCCGATCGCGGTGAGCACCCCGGCCGCCTTGGCATGGGTCTCGGCGACCTCGGACTCCGGGTCGGAGTGGCGGACCAGGGTCGCCCCGACCCGGACGACCAGGCCGCCGGTGGCCGGGTCGACGTCGGCGGCACGGATGCAGATCGGGGAGTCCAGTTGCTGACCGCCGCTGGCCGAGCGGCCGATCAGGGCGAGCGCGCCGGCGTAGTAGCCGCGCCCGCCGCGCTCGTAACGGCTGATCACCCGGGTGGCGTTCTGGACCGGGCTGCCGGTGACGGTGGCGGCGAACATGGTCTCCTTCAGCACCTCGCGGACGTCCAGCGAGGTGCGCCCGCGCAGCTCGTACTCGGTGTGCGCGAGGTGGGACATCTCCTTGAGCCGGGGGCCGAGCACCTGGCCGCCGAGGTCGCCGACGGTGCACATCATCTTGAGTTCCTCGTCGACCACCATGGTGAGCTCCTCCAGCTCCTTGGGGTCGCGGAGGAAGGCGAGCAGCGAGTCGATGTCGGAGCCGCCGGCCGGGTAGCGGTAGGTGCCGGAGATCGGGTTCATCACGACCGTGCCGCCGCTCTGCCGGACGTGCACCTCGGGCGAGGCGCCGACCAGGACGCGCTCGCCGGTGTGCACCAGGAAGGTCCAGTAGGCGCCGCGCTCCTGTTCGAGCAGCCGGCGGAACAGCGTCAGCGCGAGTGCGGGGGAGTAGTCCTCCAGGGTGGCGGTGAAGTCGCGCCGGATCACGAAGTTGGCGCCCTCGCCGCGCCCGATCTCGTCCGCGATCACCCGGCGGACGATGCCGGCGTACTCCTGGTCGTCGATGTCGAACGCGCCGCCGGTCAGCGCGACCGGCACCTGCGGGAGTGCGCGGGTCAGTTCGGCCAGCGGGAGGGCGTACTGCTCGGTCACCGACAGCGCCTGCAACGGGGTGGCGTCGTCCACCGCCTCGAAACCGCGCTCGCGGATCTGCCGGTAGGGGACGAGCGCGAGCAGGTCGTGCACCGGGCCGCCGGCCGGGACGCCCGCGCGGACCGGCAGGTCGGCGAGGCGCTCGTAGCTGTCGACGGTGCCGAGCAGCACCTCGACGGTGTCCGGGGCGAGCCGGGGGGCGCGGCGGTGCAGCAGGGCGAAGGCCGGGGCGTCGGGGCCGGTGAGGCGGGCGAGCAGGTCGGCAGCGGTGGTCACGGTGGCGGCTTCCTTCCGGGGAGGGCGGGGTGTGGCTCGGGGTTCCGCTCCCGGGAGGGCCGTCTGCGCAAACGCCGACGGCCGCCCCGAGGGGCGGCCGTCGTGTTCGTCTAGGAACGCGCGTTCTGTGGGCCACCCGAGGGGTCGGCCCACCACCAGGAGAAGGTGTGCGGCGTGTTCATGCGTCGAGAGTAGCGGATCCCGCGGGCGGCGTGAGGCGCCTCACACGATTGTCCACCGGGTGTCTCACCCAGCGAGCGGCGGTCACAAATCGGTTGTCCCACCCCGTAGCCTTGCCGTGTGACCGTGACGAATCCCCACCCCTGGCAGTCCCTGCCCGCGGCGCAGCAGCCTGAATGGCCGGACCACGAGGCTCTGCGCAAGACCCTTGCGGAGCTCGCCTCCTATCCGCCGCTCGTCTTCGCCGGCGAGTGCGACCAGCTGCGCGCCCGGCTCGGTGCCGTGGCGCGTGGTGAGGCGTTCCTCCTGCAGGGCGGTGACTGCGCCGAGGCCTTCGACGGTGTCTCGGCCGAGCACATCCGGAACAAGCTGAAGACCCTGCTGCAGATGGCGGCCGTGCTGACGTACGCCGCCTCCGTCCCCGTGGTGAAGGTCGGCCGGATCGCCGGCCAGTACTCCAAGCCGCGCTCCAAGTCGACCGAGACCCGCGACGGCGTGACGCTGCCGGTCTACCGCGGCGACTCGGTGAACGGCTTCGACTTCACCCCCGAGTCCCGCAACCCGGACCCCGAGCGCCTGAAGCGGATGTACAACGCCTCCGCCGCGACGCTCAACCTGGTCCGCGCCTTCACCACCGGTGGGTACGCGGACCTGCGCCAGGTGCACGCCTGGAACCAGGACTTCGTGCGCAACTCGCCGGCCGGCCAGCGCTACGAGCAGCTTGCCCGCGAGATCGACAACGCGCTGGCGTTCATGAACGCCTGCGGCGTGGCGCCGGAGGAGTTCAAGACCGTCGAGTTCTACTCCTCGCACGAGGCGCTGATCCTCGACTACGAGACCGCGCTGACCCGCGTGGACTCGCGCACCGGCGAGCTGTACGACGTCTCGGGCCACATGGTCTGGATCGGCGAGCGCACCCGCCAGCTGGACCACGCGCACATCGAGTTCGCGTCCAAGATCCGCAACCCGATCGGGGTGAAGCTCGGCCCGACCACCTCGGTCGACGAGGCGCTCACCCTGATCGAGAAGCTGGACCCGGAGCGCGAGCCCGGTCGGCTCACCTTCATCACCCGGATGGGCGCGGGCAAGATCCGCGAGCACCTGCCCACCCTGGTGGAGAAGGTCACCGCCTCCGGTGCCCAGCCGGTCTGGATCTGCGACCCGATGCACGGCAACACCTTCGAGGCCTCCAGCGGCCACAAGACCCGCCGCTTCGACGACGTGCTCGACGAGGTCAAGGGCTTCTTCGAGGTGCACCGCGGGCTCGGCACCCACCCGGGCGGCATCCACGTGGAGCTGACCGGCGACGACGTCACCGAGTGCGTCGGCGGCGGCGACGAGGTGCTGGTCGACGACCTGCACCAGCGCTACGAGACGGCCTGCGACCCGCGGCTCAACCGCAGCCAGTCGCTGGACCTGGCCTTCCTGGTGGCCGAGATGTACCGCGGCGGCAACTGAGCCGTCGCCCCCGGCAGGCCCCGAGGCCGGCCGCGATGTGACGAAAGCCCCTCCGGATTCGGGATTCCCGAGCCCGGAGGGGCTTTTTCATGCCCGGATCGCCGGGTAAGGTGAGGCTTAGTGAGCTAAGGCATGCCTTAGTCAAGATCGATTCGAGCCAGTCGTCCTCGCGCCACCCCGGGAGAGCCCGCGATGTACGTGTGCATGTGCCATGCGGTCACCGAGGCCCAGGTGAAGAAGGAGATCGACGCGGGTGCCAACACCCCGCGCCAGATAGCCCGGGGCTGCAAGGCCGGCACCGACTGCGGCTCCTGCGTCCGCCGCATCCAGGCGCTGCTCGGCGAGCACGGCGCACGGCCCTGCCCGACCGCCCGCCTGGCGGCCAAGCTGGGGCTGGCCGACTCGGAGGCCGAGCCGCAGGACGGGGCCGGGGCTCCGGTCGCCCCACCGGCCCGGGCGCTGCGCGCGGCCTGAGGGCACGGCCGGGGGCTCAGGACTCCGGCTGCTCGATCAGCTGGGCGAGGTAGAGCGCCTCCCCGAGCTTCTCCAGGAGTTCCAGCTGGGTGTCGAGGTAGTCGATGTGGTGCTCCTCGTCGGCCAGGATGGACTCGAAGATGTTCGCCGAGGTGACGTCGTTCTTGGCCCGCATCACCACGATCCCGCGCTTCAGCCGGTCGATCGCCTCGACCTCGACCTGGCGGTCCGCCTCGAACATCTCCTTGACGGTCTGGCCGATCCGGACGTGGAACAGCCGCTGGTAGTTGGGCAGCCCGTCCAGGAAGAGGATCCGGTCGGTGAGCACCTCGGCGTGCTTCATCTCGTCGAAGGACTCGTGCCGGGTGTACTTGGCGAGCTTCGTCCAGCCGAAGTTCTCCTGCATCTTCGCGTGCAGGAAGTACTGGTTGATGGCGGTCAGCTCGGCGGTGAGCTGCTCGTTGAGGAATTCGATGACCTCTGCGTCGCCCTTCATGGCGGTGCCTTCCTGCTTCGCGTCCGGGAATCACGGCCGTACCCTCCGGCTGCACGCATCCTGGCACCGCGCCGGGGCGAAATTCCAGTAAGTTCACACTCACTAGGACATGTGTCGGAATATCCGATTTGGTCGCTCAATGGGCCGTCCGGGCGGGGCGCACGGCACCCGAAAGGGGCGCGCGTCGGGCGTCGTCCGCCGTCTGTCACCATGGAGCCATGGGTCAGTCCGAACAAGAACCACTTCCGCCGTCTGACCCGAGACTCCCCCCGGGGCAGCGGACGCAACGTGGCTGGCCCGCCCTGCACTACGGGCCCGTGCCCCGCTTCAAGCCACTGACCTGGGACTTCCAGGTGTTCGGCGCCACCGCCTCGGCCGAGAAGCACCGCTGGGACTTCGCCGGCTTCACCGCCCTGCCCCGTACGACCGTCCGCGCCGACTTCCACTGCGTGACCAAGTTCTCGATTCTCGGCAACGACTGGACGGGCGTGTCGGCCTCGGCCGTGCTGGAGCAGGTGCCTCCGGCACCCGGCGTCACCCATGTGATGGTCTGGGCCGAGTACGGCTACAGCGCCAATCTGCGGCTGGCCGACTTCGCCGACCCCGCGACGCTCTTCGCCACCCACCGCAACGGCGAGCCGCTCACCGCCGAGCACGGCTTCCCCGTCCGGCTGGTCGTCCCGCACCTCTACGCCTGGAAGGGGCCCAAGTGGGTGCGGGCGGTCGAGTACATGCGGGCCGACCGGCGCGGTTTCTGGGAGGAGCGCGGGTACCACAACCTGGCCGACCCCTGGCGCGAGCAGCGCTACTCCCACCAGGAGGAGCCGGGGGACGGCCCGCTGCGGTAGCCGGACGGCCGGCTAGGGCCGGATGTTCTGGTTCAGGTGGAACAGGTTGCCCGGGTCGTACCGCCGCTTCAGCTCGGCCAGGCGGGTGTAGTTGCCCCGGTAGTTGGCCTCGATCCGGTGCTGGTCGTCGTGGTCCATGAAGCCGACGTAGCCGCCCTCGTCGGAGTGCGGGGCGAGCGCGGCGTAGTAGTCGCGCACGAAGGCGGTGTTCGCCGCGTCGTCGACCGGGTCCGGCCAGGCCGCCAGGATCACGGTGGCGAAGGTCGCCTCCCGGTGCGCGAAGGCCGTCGCGTCGGCGGGCACCCGGTGGCAGGCGCCGTTGATCGGGTAGATGTGCACCGCCGAGTTGACCGTCGGCACCAGCGGGCCGTGCTCGGCGTGCGCGGCGATCGCGCCGTCCGTCAGCTCGCTCGCGAAGACGCCCTTCCAGTACTGCTGGAGGCCGGGCGGCACCAGCGGGTCGAAGGCCGACGCGAACGCCGGGTACGGCACCGGGCCGACCCCCTCGGCGAACACGGGCGCGGCGTCCCGCAGCGGGGCCAGCACCTCCTCGGCCTGCTCCGGCGGCCCCGACCAGCACGGGATCAGCAGGATGAAGGGGTCGCCGACCCGGTCCTCGGGGACGAACGGCAGTGGCGGCGCGAGGTGGAAGCCGGGGAAGAGGCCCAGCTGTTCGGGGGCCTCCCGGATGTACTCGCGGTAGAACCGCAGCACATCGGCCGTGTGCTCCAGCTCGTAGACGAACGGCCCGGCGACCACGTCCTTGACCGGGCTCAGCCGGTACTCGAAGGACGTCACCGCGCCGAAGTTGCCGCCGCCGCCCCGCAGGGCCCAGAAGAGGTCCGGCTCCTCCTCCTCGCTCACCGTCCGGAACCGCCCGTCGGCGGTGACCACGTCGGCCGAGATCAGGTTGTCGCTGCTCAGCCCCAGCCCCCGGGCGAGGTGACCGAAGCCGCCGTTGAGGGTCAGCCCGGCGATGCCGGTGGTGGAGATGATCCCGCCGGTCACCCCCAGTCCGAAGGCGTACCCGGCGTCGTTGAGATCGCCCCAGGTGACGCCGCCCTCGCAGCGGGCCGTCCGGCGCACCGGGTCGATCCGGACGCCGCGCAGACCGGAGAAGTCGATCACCAGGCCGTCGTCGCAGGTGCCGAAGCCGGGCGCGCTGTGGGCGCCGCCGCGCACCGCCAGCTCCAGCGCGTTCTCCCGGGCGAAGTCGACGGCGGCCATCACGTCCCCGGCGTTGGCCACCCGGACGACCGCCGCCGGCCGGCGGTCCACCATGCCGTTGTAGACCCGGCGGGCCTCTTCGTAGCCCTCGTCCGCGGGGGTGATCACCGCGCCCCGTACGCGCTCCCTCAAGCCGTCGACGGCTTGTCCGCCCATGACGACCACATCCTCGGGTACCGGCCGCCGCGCAGCCCCGTCCGGAGGTCCCGGCGCCGCAGCCCTCCTGGCCGTGGCAGGCGGGGCCGGGCAGGCCTGGTTCCACGCTACGCCGGGTGACCCCAAGGCTGGGCAAAATCCTTAGAGGAAAGGGAAGTTGACCGTCACCACGGAGCGTTGCGGGCGGCGCTCGCCCGGGGCGGGGGACTGGCTGGAGACCTTGCCGGTGCCGAACAGGTTGACGCCGCTGCTCTGCATCGCGAACCCGGCCGCCTGCAGCGCCTTCGCGGCGTCGTCCTTGGACATCCCGGTGACGTCCGGGACGGGCACCATGCCCTTGCTGACCACCAGCGACACCGGTGTGTTCTCCGGCACCTGCTGTCCGGCCACCGGCGAGCTGCTGATCACCGAGCCCTCCGGCACGGTGTCGTTGTACGTCTCGGTGACACCGCCGCGTGCCAGCTGGACCCCGGTCAGGGCGGCGGCGGCCTGCTCGGCGGGCCGGCCGACCAGCTCGGGCACCGCGATCCGCTTCGGGCCCCGGGAGACGGTGACACCGACCGCGTCGCTCTTGCGGGCCCGCGCCCCGACCCCGGGATCGGTGGAGATCACCTGCCCGGCCGGGACGCTCTCGCTGTACACCTCGCTGAACCGCCCGTGCATCCCCGCGCCGTCCAGGATCCGCTGCGCCTCGGCCCGGTCCTTGCCGATCACGCCGGGCACCGTCGCGTACAGCGCGCCGGAGAGCGCGTAGGTGGTGCCGCCGACCAGCAGTACCAGGGCGGCCAGCACGGAGGTCCAGATCAGCGGCTTGCGCGGGAGGCGGCGCCACGGGCCGCGGCGTCGGGTGCGCACCGGCGGCGGCTCGTCGTACGGGCGCGGCTCGGTGAGCAGCTGGTCCATCACCTCCGGCGGGACGTCCAGCACGCTGGTGCGCTCGACCGGCGGCGCCACGACGGCCGGCCGGATCACCGAGGTCGGCTCATTGGTCGGGTACTGCGGGCTGGGCCGGGTGGAGGCGGGCGGCTCGGCGTCCAGCTGGGCCGGGGTGAGCGCGCGGCGGGCCCGCTGGAGGGCGGCCAGCAGCTCGACCGCGTCGTACGGGCGGGCCTGGGGGTCACGCGCGCAGGCCGCGGCCACTATCGCGTCCAGCTCGGGGACGACGCCCGGCACGGTCAGCGACGGCGCCGGGACGTCCTCGTGCAGGTGCCGGTACATGACCTGGACGGGGTTCTCGCCGGTGTGCGGGCGGTGGCCGGTGAGCATCTCGTACAGCAGGATGCCGGCCGCGTAGACGTCCACCCGCTGGTCGGTCCCGGCGCCGGGGCGGATCTGCTCGGGGGCCAGGTAGGAGACGGTGCCGAGGACGGTGCCGGTGGTCGCGGTGCCGGAGCTCGCCTGGCCGTCGCCGGCGTTCAGCACCCGGACCAGGCCGAAGTCGGCGACCTTGACCAGGCCGCCGTCGGTGATCAGCACGTTCTCGGGTTTGACGTCGCGGTGGACCAGGCCGGCCCGGTGGGCGGCGCCGAGCGCGGCGAGCACCGGCTCCAGGACGTCCAGGGCGGCCCGGATGGACAGCGCGCCCCGGTCCCGCAGCAGGTCGCGCAAGGTCCGGCCGGGGACGTACTCCATCGCGAGGAACACGTTGGCGCCGTCCGCGCCCTGGTCGAAGACGTTGACCACGTTGGGGTGCGCGAGCCGGGCCACCGCCTTGGCCTCGCGGATGAACCGGCCGGTGAAGTCCTCGTCGCCGGCGAGCGAGGGGTGCATCACCTTGACCGCCACGACCCGGTCCAGCCGGGTGTCGGTGCCCCGGTAGACGGTGGACATCCCGCCGGCCGCGATGCGCTGCTCGACCCGGTACCGGCCGTCGAGCAGGGTACCGATCAGGGGGTCGTGCAATGCCATGTCCACCCGGCGAGTCTAGTGCTCGGGCCGGCGCCGGCCCCGGGAGGCAGCGCTCCCGGGGCGGTCTGTGCCCGGCTTGTGACACGCCGCTGGGTCCGTCCTCAAGCGCCCCGCAGACGGGAGTCCGAAGGCGGACCCCAGAACGCCGGGCGCTCGCGGGTGTCCAGGTCGGCCCGGCCGGCCATCGCCGAGGAGGCCTCGGCGTGGAAGCGGCGCGGGATCCGGCCCGCCCGGTGGGCGAGCCGGCCGGCCTCGACGGCGTGCCGCATCGCGTCGGCCATCAGCACCGGCTCCTGGGCACGGGTCACCGCCGAGGCGAGCATCACCGCGGCGCAGCCCAGCTCCATCGCCAGGGCGACGTCCGAGGCGGTGCCGGCGCCGGCGTCCAGGATCACCGGGACGCCGGCGCCCTCCACGATCAGCTGGAAGTTGTGCGGGTTGCGGATGCCCAGGCCGGAGCCGATCGGCGAGCCCAGCGGCATGATCGCCGCACAGCCGACGTCCTCCAGCTTCCGGGCCAGTACCGGGTCGTCGTTGGTGTAGGGCAGGACGGTGAAGCCGTCGTCGACCAGTGTCTCGGCCGCGTCCAGCAGCTCGATCGGGTCGGGCAGCAGGGTCCGCTCGTCGGCGATGACCTCCAGCTTCACCCAGTCGGTGCCGAGCGCCTCGCGGGCCAGCCTGGCCGTCAGTACGGCCTCGCCGGCGGTGAAGCAGCCGGCCGTGTTGGGCAGGACGCGGATGCCGTTGCGGGTCAGTACGTCCAGGACGGAGCCCTGGGTGGTGGCGTCGACCCGGCGCATCGCCACGGTGGTCAGCTCGGTGCCGGAGACCCGCAGCGCCTGCTCCAGGACCTCCAGGCTGGGGGCGCCGCCGGTGCCCATGATCAGGCGCGAGCCGAAGGCCGTCCCGGCGATGGTGAACACGTCGTCGGCCATGGTCAGCCTCCCTGGACGGCGGTGAGGATCTCGACCCGGTCGCCGGCGGCCAGCTGGGTCAGCGGCCACGAACCGCGCGGCACCACGGCCTCGTTGAGCGCGGCGGCGACGCCGGAGTTGGCCCGGCTGAGGGTGGTCACCACCTCGGCCAGGGTGGTGGCGGCGGGCACCCGGCGGGGCTCGCCGTTGACGGTGAGTTCGATCTCGCTCATGCGGGGACCTTCGTGGTGAAGCGGGTGGGGGAGAACGGCGCGGCGAGCTCGGGCGTCGTGCCGGTGACCAGGTACTCGGCGATCAGGTCGGCCGTCACCGGGGTGAGCAGCACGCCGTTGCGGTAGTGGCCGGTGGCGGCGACCAGGCCGGGCAGGGCGGTCGGCCCGAGCAGCGGTGCGTTGTCCGGCGAGCCCGGGCGCAGCCCGGCGGAGGTCTCCACCAGGGGCAGCTCGGTGATGCCGGGGACCAGCTCGTGGGCGTCGCGCAGCAGCTCGTACACCCCGCCGGCGGTGACGGTGGTGTCGTAGCCCTGCTCCTCGCTGGTCGCGCCGATCACCAGCTCGCCGTTCTCGCGCGGCACCAGGTAGAGGTGCTGACCGCGCACCACCGCGCGGACGTTGCGGGAGAGGAACGGCCGGTAGGCCGGCGGGATCCGCAGCCGCAGGATCTGGCCCTTCACCGGGCGGATCGCCGGCAGCACGCCCTCGGGCAGGCCCGGCAGCAGATGACTGCGGGAGCCGGCGGCGAGCACGACCCGGTCGGCGGTCAGGGTCTGCGCGGTGCCCAGCCGGACGCCGACGGCCCGGCCGTTCTCGACCAGCAGCTCGGTGGCCTCGGCGCGGTGCAGCCGCACGTCCGCCCGCTCGCAGGCGAGGACCAGGGCCCCGGCCAGCCGGCGGCCGTCCACCTGGTGGTCGTCGGTGACGTGCAGGCCGCCGCGGACGCCCGGGGCGAGCATCGGCTCCAGCTTGCGGGCCTCCCGGCCGGTGAGCCACTGCGAGTCGAGGCCGAGCCGCCGGTGGAAGGCGTGCAGTTCGCGCAGTTCCTCGCGGTCGTCGGAGTCGAGGGCGACGGCGACGGTGCCGCACTGGCGGTAGCCGGTGTCCTGGCCGCCGGAGGCCTCGCCGAGCTCGGCGGCGAAGGCCGCGTACCGCTCGTTGGAGGCCATCCCGAGGCGCAGCAACGGCTCCTCGCCGTACTGGAGTTCGGTGACGGGGGCGAGCATGCCGGCCGCCACCCGGGCGGCGCCGCCGCCCGGGTCCGGGTCGACCACCACGATGTTCTTCACCCCGCGCCGGGCCGCCCGCCAGGCGACGGCGAGGCCGATGATGCCGCCGCCGACGACCAGGACGTCGGCATGGGTGTCCGCTGCCAAGCGTGTCAAAGTCGCTGCTCTCCCTTCGCCGGTATGACCCGGATCAGGTTCGGACGGTCGCAGGCCGTGTGAGCCCGCCTCTCAGCCCGGTCCGCCGGGCTCCCGTGATGGTGCCCCCACCATAACTCCGGGGGTTGTCGCCGCCGAAGGCGCGTACGAGGGGTGGACGGCGGGGTGGACGGCGGGCCACCCGGCGGGTCGGGCGCGAGGGCCGACGGCCCTCTGGTGCCCCGGGCGGGCGCCAGTACAGTGACGGGCGTGGCAGAGCTGAGCGGGACGGATCAGGTGGTCGTGGTCGGGGCCGGGCTGGCCGGGGCGCACTGCGCCGCGGGCCTGCGGCGGGGCGGCTGGCGGGGGCGGATCGTCCTGGTCGGCGAGGAGCCGCACCAGCCGTACGACCGGCCGCCGCTCTCCAAGGAGGTGCTGCTCGGCAAGGCCGACGCCACCCCGCTCGACCTCGACCTCGCGCAGCTGGGCGTCGAGCTGCTCACCGGCCGCCGTGCCACCGGTCTCACCCCCGGCGTGCTGCGCACCGACGGCGGCGACCTGCCGTACGACGCCCTGGTGCTCGCCACCGGCGCCACCCCGCGCGCGCTGCCCGGCGCCGAGCGCGCCCATCTGCTGCACACCCTGGACGACGCGCTGGCGCTGCGCGCCCTGCTCCGCCCGGGTCTTCGCCTGGTCCTGGTCGGCGCGGGCTGGATCGGCGCCGAGGTGGCCACCGCCGCCCGGGCGGCCGGCTGCGAGGTCACCGTCGTCGAGGCGGGCCCGGCGCCCGTCCCCGGCGCACTGCCGGCCGGGATCGGCCGGGCGATGGCGGCCTGGTACGCGGAGGCCGGCGTGGAGCTGCGCTGCGGGGTCGGGGTCGCGGCGGTCGAGCCCGGCGCGGTGCTGCTGGCGGACGGCTCGCACCTGCCCGCCGACGAGGTCGTGGTCGGCATCGGCGCCCGCCCGGCCACCGACTGGCTGGCCGGCTCCGGAGTCGGGCTGGACGCCGCCGGCGCCGTCCTGGTGGACGAGCGGCTGCGCACCACCCTGCCCGGCGTCTACGCGGCCGGCGACTGCGTGAGCTACCCGTCGGCCCGCGCCGGCGCCCGGCTGACCGTCCAGCACTGGGACCACGCGCTGCAGTCCGGCGGGGCGGCCGCCGCCGCCGTGCTCGGCGCGGACCTGCCGTACGACCCGGTGCCGTACTTCTGGTCGGAGCAGTTCGGCCGGATGGTGCAGTACGCCGGGCGGCACGGCGAGGGCGACGAGCTGCTCTGGCGCGGCTCACCGCAGGACCGCTCCTGGGCGGTGCTCTGGCTGCGCGACGGCGCGCTGCGCGCCCTGTTGACGGTGGACCGCCCGCGCGATCTGACCCAGGGCCGCCGACTGGTCGAGCGCGCGGCGGTGCTCGATCCGGTGCGGGCGGCGGACCCGGCGGTGGCGCTGAAGTCGGCCGTCGCGGGGTAGCCCCGGCGGCGGATTGGTGCGCGGCGGGCCGTGGAGGTGGCAGTCTGGTGACGTGAGTGAGATCGAAAGCAAGATTGAAGCCCTGGTCACCGAGTGGATGTACCTGCCCGACATCTCGGAGCAGTGGGGGGTCCGGGTCACCGAGGTGCGCGACCTGGTCAAGAACGGCGGGCTGATCGCCGTCCGGCGCGGCCCGAACAGGTCGCTCCAGGTGCCGGCCGCGTTCATCGACGGCCCGGGCCTGGTCAAGCACCTGTCCGGCACCCTGACGGTGCTGCGCGACTGCGGGTACAACGACGTGGAGATCCTGGAGTGGCTCTTCACCGAGGACCCGTCGCTGCCCGGCAGCCCGATCCAGGCGCTGCAGGAGAACCGTGGCACCGAGGTGAAGCGCCGCGCCCAGGCGATGCTGATCTGATGGCGGCGGACACGCCGCGCCGGCGGTTCGCCGACGCCCGGCTCTACCTGTGCACCGACGCCCGCCGCGAGCAGGGCGACCTCGCGCAGTTCCTGGACGCGGCGCTGGCCGGCGGGGTGGACGTCGTCCAGCTCCGCGACAAGGGCCTGGAGGCCAAGCAGGAGCTGGCGGCGCTGGAGGTCTTCGCCGACGCCTGCCGCCGCCACGGGAAGCTGCTCGCCGTCAACGACCGCGCCGATGTCGCGCACGCGGCCCGGCCCGACGTGCTGCACCTCGGGCAGGACGACCTGCCGGTGCCGGCCGCCCGGGCGATCCTCGGCGAGGACGTGCTGATCGGCCGCTCCTGCCACGCCGAGTCCGAGGTGGACGCGGCGATCGCCGAGCCCGGCGTGGACTACTTCTGCACCGGCCCGGTCTGGCCCACCCCGACCAAGCCGGGCCGTCACGCGCCCGGCCTCGGCCTGGTCGCCTACGCGGCGAAGCGGACCACCGACCGGCCGTGGTTCGCCATCGGCGGCATCGACCTCGACAACCTGGACGAGGTGCTGGCGGCCGGCGCGAGCCGGGTCGTGGTGGTGCGCGCCATCACCGCCGCGGACGACCCGCAGGCGGCGGCCGCCGCGTTCGCCCGGCGGCTGCGGGCGGTCTGACCCGGACGGCCGCCGCCGTCCCCGGCGGCCCGGGCAGCCGGTCCCGGGCCGCGGGTTCCCGGACCCGCGGTCGGAGCCTCCGGCACCTCAGGGGTGGACGCCCCCGTGCCGGAGGCTCTCAGTACTTGCGGACGGTGGCGGCCTCGGCCAGCGCCAGCAGCGCCTCGCGGGCCCGCTCGTCGGCCAGCGGCGCCGCCTCCAGCGCGGCCAGCGACTGCCGCATCAGCTCCTCGATCCGCTGCTCCACCCGCTCGGGCGCGCCGCTGCGCCCGACCAGCTCGCGCAGCCGGGCCACCTCCTCGGGCGCCAGGTCCGGCGCGCCGAGCCGCTCGTCCAGATGACGGGCGTCGGCCGCGGGCAGCCCCCGCATCGCGTGCGCGACCAGCAGCGTCCGCTTGCCCTCGCGCAGGTCGTCCCCGGCGGGCTTGCCGGTGACCGCCGGGTCCCCGAAGACGCCGAGCAGGTCGTCCCGCAGCTGGAACGCCTCGCCCAGCGGCAGCCCGAACGCCCCGTACGCCTCGACCAGCTCCGGCCCGGCGCCCGCCAGCAGCGCGCCGACCTGCAGCGGCCGCTCGATCGTGTACTTGGCCGATTTGTAGTGCAGCACGGTCCGCGCCCGGTCCAGCGCGCCCTCGTCCGTGGAGTCCCCGGCGACCGGCTCCAGGACGTCCAGGTACTGGCCGACCATGACCTCGGTGCGCATCAGGTCGAACACCGGCTTGGCGGCCAGCACGGCGGCCGGGTCCAGGCCCGAGCGCAGGAACAGCTCGTCGCACCAGATCAGCAGCAGGTCGCCGAGCAGCACCGCCGCCGAGGCGCCGAACTGCTCGCGGTCGCCGCGCCAGCCGCTCGCCCGGTGCAGCGCCTCGAAGCGGCGGTGGACGGAGGGCAGGCCGCGCCGGGTGTCGCTGCGGTCCATCAGGTCGTCGTGGACCAGCGCGCTGGCCTGCAGCAGCTCCAGGGCGGCCGCGGCGTGCGCGATGCCCTCGCCGTCGGCGGCGCCGCCGGCGCCGCGCCAGCCCCAGTAGCAGAACGCCGGGCGCAGCCGCTTGCCGCCGTCCAGCAGGAAGTCGCGCAGTGCCTCGACGGCGGGCGTCAGCTGCGGGGAGATCTTCCCCAGCAGGGCCGACTGGCCGTCCATGAACCCGGCGAGGGCGGCGTTGACGCGCTCGCGCACGTCCTCCACGTCAATCGGGTTGGCCGGCCGGTTGCTGGACGAGGTCACGATGAGGCTCCGGAGGTTTCGCTGGGGGTGCGGCAAGCGTAGCCGGGCGGACGCGAACGGCTGTACGGACGAGGCCCGGCATCCGGTCGTGCGACAAGCGGAATGTCGTCCATCGATTGTCTCAATACCTGGAACCGGGTTGTCCGTGCCCTTGAGCCGACGGTTAACCTGCCACCATGGCACTAGGCATCGCTACCACCAGAACAGACCGCGCTTCGACGGTCCGCGAGCTTCTGGCGGCCGGCAAGCGGTCCTTCTCCTTCGAGTTCATGCCCCCGCGCACCGAGGTCGGCGAGCACCGCCTCTGGGACGCCATCCGCCGCCTCGAACCGCTCGACCCAAACTTCGTCTGCATGACGTACGGAGCCGGCGGCTCCTCGCGCGAGCGCACGGTCAACATGGTCGGTCGGATCGCCACCGAGACCACGCTGACCCCGGTGGCCCACCTGACCGCGGTGGACCACTCGGTCGCCGAGCTGCGCAACATCATCGGCCACTACGCCGACCAGGGCGTGCGGAACGTCCTCGCCGTGCGCGGCGACCCGCCCGGCGACCCGACGGGCGAGTGGGTGAGCCACCCGGAGGGCGTCACCTACGCCTACGAGCTGGTGGAGCTGATCAAGGGGATCGGCGACTTCTGCGTGGGCGTCGCCGCCTCGCCGAACATGCACCCGCGCTCGACCGACTGGGACGAGGACATCCGGCACTTCGTGGCGAAGATCCGCTCCGGGGCCGACTACGCGATCACCCAGATGTTCTTCGAGGTCGACGACTACCTGCGGCTGCGCGACCGCGTCGCGGCCGCGGGCTGCGAGGCGCCGATCATCCCGGAGATCATGCCGGTCACCAACGCCAAGCAGCTGGAGCGCTTCCCGCAGCTGAGCGGGTCGGCCTTCCCGGTCGACCTGGAGGAGCGGCTGCGGGGCGCCATCGACGACCCGGCGGCGCTGCGCGCGATCGGCATGGAGCACGCCACCGCGATGTCCGAGCGGCTGCTGGCGGAGGGCGCCCCCGGGCTGCACTTCATCACGCTCAACCACTCGACCGCGACGCTGGAGATCTACCAGAACCTCGGCCTGCACCAGCGCTGATCGGGCCGCCGTTCCCGGCCGGCCCGGCCCACGGACGGGCCGGGAACGCAATGCGGTACCCGGGCCGTTCAACCGGTACAGTCGCCGCACACGCGCGGCGCGCGCGGGCACGACTGGAGGTAGCGGGCGGATGGGCATCGGATACCTGCTGCTGTACGCCGCGTTGGCGGTGGTGGCGCTCTGGCTGCTGGCCGAGCTGCTGCTGCAGAACCGCGCCCCGGTGCACTGGCGCGCGCTCGCCCTGGCCGGCTTCCTCGGGGTGTCCGCCGGGATGGCGGCCGGCTCGGTCGTGGTGATCGGCGCGGGCGCCGCGCTGTTCGCGCTCGGCCAGACCCTCGTCACCCTCTCCGTGAAGCGCGGCTACGCGGCCGGCTGGTCGCTGCGCCGGGCCGACGGCGGCCTGCCCGGCCCGCTGGCCAAGGTGCCCCTGCTGGCCGCGCTGACCGGTGGCGCGGCGGTGGCCACCGCGGTGGCGGCCGACCGGATCGGCACGGTCAGCGCGGTCGAGGAGACCCCGGTGCCGGTCGCGGTGACCGAGGACGTCCCGGCCGTCGAGCAGACCGCCGCCTTCGAGATGCAGGAGCTCGCCGCGGACGGCGTCTACGCCCCCGGCTACTACGAGCAGCAGCCCGCCCCGCAGGCCCAGCCCGACCCGTACGCCGAGGCCTACCAGGCCGGCTACGACGCCCCGCAGCAGCAGCCCGTCTGGGACGCGAACGCCCAGCAGCAGTGGCAGACCCAGCAGCAGCCGGCCTTCGCCTACGACCAGGGCTACGGCACCTACCAGCAGCAGCCGGACCCGTACGCGGGGTACCAGCAGCAGCAGGTGGACGCGTACGGCGCCTTCCAGCAGCAGCACGGCCAGCAGCAGCCCGACCAGTACGGCTACGACCAGCAGGCCCAGCAGCAGTGGCAGCAGCCGCAGCAGCAGTTCGACCAGCAGCAGGCCCAGCAGCCCCAGCAGGGCATCCCGCAGCAGCCCGGCTACGACTACGGCTACCAGCAGCAGACCACCTGGCAGCAGCAGGGCTGAGCCCGCTCCCCGGACCGCTGTTCGGACCGCTCGGGCGACTTCTCAGGCCGCCGCTTCAGGCCGGGCCGATGAGGTTGGCCGCGATGCAGGCCGACATGCCGACCCGGGCCAGCCCGCCGCCGGGGTGGGCCGCGCCGCCCACCAGGTAGAAACCGGGCGCCTCCTCGGTCGGGGCCTGCAGGTAGGCGCCGCGCGCGCCGGCCAGCGCGGGCAGCGGGACGGAGCCGAAGAAGGACCCGGTCTCCCGCTCGGTGTCCGCGGGGGTGCGCACCACCCGCCAGAGCACCCGTTCGCCGAGGCCCAGACCGGCGGCGTCCACGTGCGCGACCATCCGGTCGGCGAAGCGGTCGGCAACGCCCGGAGCGGTCCAGTCGAGCCCCATCGCCGGGGTCGTCGCGGTGAGCACCACGGCCTCGTGACCCACGGGGTGCAGCGAGGCGTCGTCCGGACGCAGCACCTGGACGGTCGGCCGTTCCGCGAGCGGGGTGCCGGCGCCGAAGATCCCGTCCAGTTCGGCGGCGCGGTCCGCGGCGTGCACCACCGTCCGGTGCGCGGTGCCGGCGGGACGCTCCCCGCGCAGCGCGAGGAGCACCACGACGCGGCCGGGGGCGTCGTGCAGCCGCTGCATCGACGACGGCCAGTCGTCCTGGGAGCCGGCCGTGCCGAGGTACTCGGAGAACACCACCCGGGCGTCCATCGCGGAGACCACCACGTCGGCGTCGATCCGGCCGGCCGTGGTCTCGACGCCGCACGCCCGGCCGTCCGCTTCCACCACCTCCTCGACCCGGGTGTCGAAGCGGAACTCCACCCCGCGCTGCTCGCACCGCCGGTACACCGCGTCGGCCAGCGCGCGGATGCCGCCCCTGACGTACCAGACGCCGAAGGACTGCTCCATGTACGGCAGTACGGTGGCCCCGGCCGGCGCGGTGCGCGGGTCGAAGCCGAAGCGCAGGGCGTGCTCGTGCAGCAGGGCGGTCAGCCCGTCGTGGCCGCCGAGCTGCCGGGCGGCGACGTCGGCGAGGGTCCACGGCTTGGCGCCGAACAGGCGGGCGAGCAGGCCGGGCGCGGGCGGCGCCGCCGGGTACGGGTCGGTGCGCAGCGGCCCGGGGTCGGCCGGGAGCGGTTCCTCCAGCAGCGGGCGGCGGGTGGCCTCCCAGACCGTGCGGCCGTCGTTCACGACCTCGGCCCAGCGGGCGCCCGAGCCGGCGCCGAACGCCGCGTCCAGGGCCTGGATCACGCCGCCGCGGGACGCGTTGGGCAGCAGCAGGTCGGTGCCGTCGGGGAACAGGTGCCGGCTCTCCGGGTCCACCGGGGCCAGCTCGACCAGCTGTTCCAGCGGCTCCCGGCCGGTCTTCAGCGCGAGGTCGCGGTAGACGGCCGGGAGGGTGAGCAGCCCGGGCCCGGTGTCGAACGCGAAGCCGTCGCGCTCGTACCGGCCGACCATGCCGCCGTACGTCCCGCCCGCCTCGCAGACCGTCACCCGGTGGCCGAGGGTCGCCAGCCGGGAGGCCGTCGCGAGCCCGCTCATTCCTGCGCCGATGATGACGATCCGTGCCATGGACCGCATCCTACGGCCGGGGTACGGGCACCCTCTCGGCCGGTCGTACGCCCGCCGCACGGGCGGCCCGGCGCTCGCGGCGGCGATCCCGGAAGCGGCGGATCCGGCTGATCGCGAACCAGACCAGCAGCAGGCCGACGGCCAGCAGCACGGCGGCGATCGAGGCGGCCAGCCACGGGTGGAAGATCGCCAGGGTGACCAGTGCGGCGACCGAGACGTCCTCGGCCAGGCTCACCACGATGTTGCTGGCCGGTTCGGGCGAGGTGTTGACCGCCATCCGCAGCGAGGCCTTCACCAGATGGCTGACCAACGCGGTGGTGCCGCCCATCGCCCCCGCCGCGACCTCGCCCAGCGAGCCCGGGTCGGCGCTCGCCAGCAGCGCGCCGACGGTGGCGCCCGCGATCGGGCGGACCACCGTGTGGACGGTGTCCCAGAGGCTGTCCACGTACGGGATCTTGTCGGCCACCGCCTCCAGCAGGAACAGCACCGCGGCGGCGACCAGCACATCGGTGCGCTCCAGTGCGGGCGGCACCGACTCGGCCCCGGCGAACCGGCCCAGCAGCCCGAGGAGCAGCACCACCGCGTACGCGTTGATCCCGCTCGCCAGTCCGCTGGTGAAGATCAGCGGAACGATCGTCATCCGTTCCTCCTCGTGGCGCCCGCCGGGATCCGCCCGGCTCGCCGTACCGTACCGGGACGCCGGTCGGGCGGCCGCCGGTTCCCGCCCCCGCGGAACTGAGTACGGATACTCAGAAGCCCGGTTGAGTAGTTGAGCGGATGGCCTCCGACCTGCGGAGACGGGACAGTAGTGACACCGGGACGGCGGCGCGTCGGGCGCTGCGGCCCCGGGACGGCGGACAGGTGCCGTCCAGCGGGCACGGGGGCCGCGGACGTCACCGGTGAGTCCGCACCGGAGCCGGTCGCAGGCCGCGCACCGCCGACACGGGGCGGCGGAGCGGGGTCAGGGGGACCGGCGACCCGGAGGGGGTTGCGAAGCGGCGACCGTGGGGGGCGGCGCTTCGGCGGGGCGCGGGGCGGTGGGGCGCAGGGCCGGCGGGAGCCGGCCGGCGGACCGCCGCCCGCACGCGTGTCCGCGGCCGGAACGGGTGTGCACCGCCGCACGGCCGCATTGTCAGTGGCCCCGGTCACGATGGAGGAGCACGGACCACCCGGTCCGTGCGCTGCCTCGGACCGGGGGAGACCATGACCATCAGCCGTCCTGAGCCCGTCACCACCCGCCTCCACTCCGCCGCGCACCGACCGGACGCCCACCGCCCCGCCGCCGGGGACGTCCATCCGGTGGTGCGTCGGGTCGCCGCTCCGCCCGCCGCCCTCGACCTGCTCGCGGACGCGCACCGCACCCTCGCCGGGGCCCGCGCCCGGGAGGACCCGTTGGAGCGGTACGCCGCCGCCCACCTCGCCGCGCTGCGCACCGTCGCGGCGGTGCTCGCCGCGCGTGGCCGGCCGGAGAAGAGCCCCCGGCGCCGCCAGGCCATCCGCAGCGCCTGGGAGGTGCTGCCCGAGATCGCCCCGGAGCTCGCCGAGTGGGCGGTGTACTTCGCGGCCGGCGCCCGCCGCCGGGCCGCCGCCGAGGCCGGGATCCGGGGCGCCGCCTCGGCCCGCGACGCCGACGACCTGATCCGCAACTCCGCGCTCTTCCTCCGGCTGGTCGAGCGGCTGCTCGGCCTGCGTTCGACGCCGCCCGCCCCGCGACTGCCGCCGGACGACGGAGAGGGCGACGGCCACGACCCGGCCCCGCGGCGGTGACGGCCGGAGCGGCCCGGCCCCCGGCCCGGACAGGGCCTAAGGTGGAGGCATCCTGATCGATCTGCACGTGCCAAGGAGCCCGACCTTGTACCCGACGCGTCCCCGCAGCGCCCTGCGTACCGCCGTGGTGTGGGAGGTGGTGCGGGCAGCCCTGGAGAAGCGGGCGGCCGAGCTGGACCAGCCCGTGCTAGACGTGGTCGACACCGGCGGCGGCACCGGCAACTTCGCGGTGCCGGTCGCCCGGCTCGGCCACCGGGTGACCGTGGTCGACCCGAGCCCCGACGCGCTGTTCGCGCTGGAGCGCCGGGCCGCCGAGGCCGGTGTCACCGACCTGGTCCGCGCCGTCCAGGGCGACACCCAGACGCTGCCCGAGCTGGTCGCCCCCGGCACCGTCGACGCGGTGCTCTGCCACGGGGTGCTGGAGGTCGTGGACGACCCGGCCGAGGCGCTCGGCAGCCTGGCCGGCACCCTGCGCCGCGGCGGCTTCGTCAGCCTGCTGGCCGCGAACCGCAACGGCGCGGTGCTGGCCCGCGCGCTCGGGGGCCACTTCACCGACGCCCGCACCGTCCTGGAGGCCGCCGACGGCCGCTGGGGCGCGAGCGACCCGATGCCGCGCCGCTTCACCGGCGAGGAGCTCGACCGGCTGGCCGTCGGCGCCGGCCTGCGGGTGGACTCGGTGCACGGCGTCCGGGTCTTCGCCGACCTGGTGCCCGGGGTCCTGGTGGACACCGAGCCGGGTTCGCTGGAGGCGCTGCTCAAGCTGGAGGCGGCCGCCGCCGAGCAGCCGGCCTTCCACGCCGTGGCCACCCAGCTCCACCTGCTGGCCACCCTGGCCTGACCCCGGCGTCTCCCACGGTTCTCCGGCCGGTCTCCTCGTCGTCTGCGCCGAAGCTCCCCAGGTCCCGGCCGATTCCACCGGCTCGGGCACTTGTCCGGGACCGGCCGCGTTGAGCACTGTGCGGCCCGGACCGCCCGGTACGGCCCGGCCCTCGCGTGGCCGACCACCCCGCAACGGGCCCGTGGACCGTATGATCTGGGTAAAGCCGGAAAGCATGACAGCCGGATGCATGGGGCATATGGACGACACGGGCCTGGGCCCCCGTACAGGCGTCCGACCGCGTGTTCTGAAGGCTGATTGGACTTTGCCACCCCGACCGGGGCGGCGGACCGGTCGCACCGGCGACCGACGAGTAGGAGGACTCCGTGCCGCTCTCGGAGCACGAGCAGCGACTGCTCGACCAGATGGAGCGAGCGCTGTATGCCGAAGATCCCAAATTCGCGACGGCGCTCGAGGGAACCGGCCTGCGCACCTACACACGTCGGCGGGTCTACCTGGCCGTCGGTGGCTTCGTGGTGGGCATCGGCCTGCTGATGGGCGGCATGGTCGTCCCGGACCAGATCTGGGTCAGCGTGGTCGGGTTCCTGGTGATGCTCGGGTGCGCGGTCTTCGCCGTCACCGGCTGGCGCCGCGGGCCCGCGGGCCAGGCCTCCGGCCCCCGGCCGGCTGCGGCGCCGCGCCGCAAGGCGGGGGTGATGGACCGGGTGGAGCAGCGCTGGCAGCGCCGCCGGGACGAGCAGACCGGCGGCTTCTGAGCCACCGGCCGCACCGAGGAACACCGCGAGGGCGGGCAGTCGATCCGACTGCCCGCCCTCGCGTTTCGTGTGCGCCCGGTGTCGGCGTTCCGTGTGCGTCCCGTGTCAGGACGCCTCGCGGTCCCCACTCTTGCGGCGGCGCAGCCGCTCCCGGCCCCGGCGCAGCGGCGCGGCCGCTCGGGAGACCCGGCCGCGTGCCGCGAGCCGGGCCGCCAGCACCGCGTCCGAGAGCTGCCACCAGAGCTTGGCCGAGGACGGCGGCAGCAGCACCGCCTTCGTCCGGCCGGCCCGGCCGGCGCCGGCCCGCAGGCCGTTCCGGGCGGTCCGGACGTCCGCCGCCACGGGCGTGGACACCTCGGCCGAGCGGGCGTAGAGCACCCGCTCGGTGGCCAGGGCGACCCGCCCGGCGGCGGCCGCCGAGGCCTCGTCGAGCTCGGCCGCCTCGGCGATCCGGCGGACGGCGGCGCGCGGGGTGCGCGACTCGTCCGGCGGGATGCCGAGGTCCCAGGCGGAGTCGATCAGCTCGTCCCAGGCGGCCAGCACCTGCGCGTCGGTCGGCTCGGTCGGGCCGTCCCCGCCGGGCCGGCGTCGCCCGGCCGCACCGAGCCGGCGGCGGCGCAGCAACTCCCGCCAGACCATCGGGGTGAGCAGCAGGGCGAGCACCAGCAGCACCGCGGCCAGGGTGGTGAGCACCTGCCAGGAGAGCAGCCACGAGTCCTCGTGGGCGCCGGCCGCGGCCTTGCCCGTGTCCCCGCACTCACCCATGCGGCGCAGCTTGGGGTCGCAGTCGCTGCTGCTGGAGGGCGCCGCGACCGGGGCGGTGCTCTGCGCGGCGGCGCTCGGCTGCTGGGTCGGTGCGGTGGTGGGCGCCGCGACCGGCTCGGTGTAGCGGGGCTGCACGCCACGGGTCGGCGTGGGCTCGAAGCGCAGCCAGCCGAAGCCCTGGAAGTACAGCTCGGGCCAGGCGTGGTACATCAGGCCGTTCACCGAGTAGCGGTCGCCGCCCTTGGCGTCGCCCGGGGTGAAGCCGACCGCGACCCGCGAGGGGATGCCCAGGGTGCGGGACATCGCCGCCATGGTGGAGGCGAAGTGCACGCAGAAGCCCTTGCGGTCGCGCAGGAAGTCCGCGATCGCGGTGCTGCCGGTACCGGCCTTGATCTTGGTGTTGTAGGAGAACTCGGGACCGGTGAACCAGTCCTGCAGCGCGAGCGCCCGGTCGTACGCGTTGGACGCGTTCCTGGTGATGTCCTGGGCCTTCTCCCGGACCACCGGCGGAAGGTCCTTGGGCAGCTCGGTGTAGTGCTCGACGAGCCTGGGCGGTACCGGCCCCGCGCTGCGCAGCTCGGCCGCGGTGGGCCGGACGTCGTAGGCGGTGGCCTTGTAGCGCAGGCCCTTGATCGCCTTGTCCTTGGTGGAGAGCACCGTGCCGGTGAGGGTGTCCACCTTCCAGTCGCCGGGGTTGGGGACGCTGACGCCGCTGGCCGGGTAGGGCATCGGGAGCCAGCTCGACTCCAGCTTGTCGGTGGCCTGGAAGTCGCCCTGCTCCGTCGGGATGTCGGTCTTCGCCAGGCCCTCGGGCGCGAGGAGGCCGTCCTTGAGGTCGGTCGTCGCGGGGTTGCTGAGCTTCCACGCCGTGCCGTCGAACTGGTCCAGCGAGCCGGTGCGCAGGTACGCGGTGTCCGCGAGGCTGCTGTCCATCCGGTAGGTGAGCAGCTCGACGTCGCTGGGGGCGGCCAGGGCGGCCTCCAGGGTGACCATCGGATCGAGGGTGGTGACGCCTCCGGCGCCGATGCCGCCCGAGCCGCCGGCCGAGCCGGTGTGGACCAGGCCGCCCTCCCAGCGCGGCAGGAAGGCCGGCACCAGCAGGGCCAGCGCGAGCGCCAGGACACCGATCCGCTGGCCGCCCTGGCTGAGCGTGCCGGAGCCCTCGCCCTGGCGAGTGCCGCGGAAGACCCGGCCCCAGCGGGAGACCCGGTCCTGCCCCTCGGCGAAGAGCAGCACCAGGTAGCCGGCGGCGGCGAGGCCGAACCAGACCCAGCTGCCGCCGTCGCCGGCCAGCCCGTTGCCGACCGAGTAGAGCGCCAGCAGCGGCAGCCCGGCCAGCGCGGAGCGCCGGTAGGTGACCGCGACGGTGTCCACCGCGATGGCGATCAGACCGACGGAGCCGACCAGGATCAGCCGCAGGCCCGGGTCGGGCGGCGCGGGGATGGCGTACTCCTGGATGTCGTCCAGCCCGCTGCGCAGGACCTGCCCGAGGGTGTGCACCGACTCGGGGCCGGGCAGCACGCCGCCCCAGAGGGCGGTGGAGCTCGCGAAGCCGACCAGCAGCAGCACGAACAGGACGAGCAGCTGCCCGAGCGGCACCGTCCAGCGGTAGAACGGGGTCCGGCGCAGACCCGCGCCGGCTGCCGCGACCACCGCGATCACCAGGTAGGCGTGGGTGATCCAGCCCTTGGTGGTGAGCAGCGGGATCAGGCAGAGCGCGGCCAGGGCGGTGGCCAGCGCCGAGTACACGGTCAGTTTGGCCCGGGTGGTCACGCGCCGGCCTCATCTCGGTAGGGGGAGGGCGACTCAGTCCGGTCGGCGGCCTGCCAGAGCTCCGGCGCGGAGTCCCCGGCGCGGACCGGCAGGACGGTCCAGCCGGCCTCGCGCAGCTGCCGCACCCGGTCGCGGAACTCCTCCCCGCCGGTGTCGGGCGCGAGCATCCGCAGGCCGGCCCAGGTGCCGGTGTCGAGCAGGAAGACGACGGCGCCGCCGGTGCGGCCCCGCAGTCGGGCCAGCCGGGCGGTCTGGGCCTCGTCCAGGTCGCCGAGGACGGCGACCAGCAGGCCCTCGCCGGAGTTGCGCAGGGGCTCCTCGGCGCGGGAGAGCCCGCCGCCGTCGGAGAGGTCGACCACCGCGAGCGCGTCCAGGATCTGGCCGGAGGCGTCGGCGGCGGTGTTCCCGCCGCCGGCGGCCGGGCCGGGTACGCAGTGGCCGGTGTCGGTGAGCAGCCGGGTCTGGTAGCCGAGCTCCAGCAGGTGCACGGAGACCGAGGCGGCGCAGCTGACCGCCCATTCGAAGGAGGACGCCGGGCCGCTGCCGCGGTGGCCGGTCTCCCGGGTGTCCAGCAGGACGGTGGCCCGGGCCTTCTTCGGCTGCTCCTCGCGCCGGACCATCAGCTCGCCGTACCGGGCGGTGGACTTCCAGTGCACCCGGCGCAGGTCGTCACCGGGCCGGTACTCGCGCAGGATGACGTCGTCGTCACCGGCCAGCGCCAGGGTGCGGGTGTGGCTCTCGCCCTGGCCGACCCACTCGCCGCTGAGCCGTACGTGCGGCAGCCGCTGCACCTGCGGCACGACGGTGAGCACGTCGGCGGCGGTGAAGGAGCGGTTGACCTCGCACATCCCGAACGGGTCGGAGAGCCGCAGCTGGAGCGGGCCGAGCGGGTAGCGGCCGCGCAGGTCGGAGCGGACCCGGTAGGAGACCTCGCGGTGCCCGTGCGGCTCGACCCGGTCCAGCACGAAGCGCGGGCGCGGCCCGAGCACGTACGGGACCTTGTCCTCCAGCAGCAGCAGGCCGGTGGGCACCCGGGAGACGTTGTCCACCCGCAGGTGGACCCGGGCCTCGTGGCCGGCGACGGCGCGGCGCGGGCTGAGCCGGCGTCCGCTGGCCACCCGGTAGCGGGTGTTGGCCAGCAGCAGGGCGGCGGCCAGCGGCAGCGCCGCCAGCAGGACGCCGACGCGCAGCAGCGCGTCCTGGTCGAGCAGGTAGGCGCAGACCACCGAGGTGGCCCCGGCGGCGAGGAAGGAGCGGCCCCGGGTGGTGAGGCCGTTCAGGCCGGCGCGCAGGCCCGACGGTGCGTCGGACGGTCCCACCTCAGCCCCTCCGCAGGGCCGGGCCGGCCTGGCCCTGCGGGCGCGGCAGCGGCAGCCGGGCGACCAGGTCGGCCACGATCTGCTCGGAGGTGCGGCGGCTCAGCTGGGTCTCGGCGGTCGGCATCAGGCGGTGGGCGAGCACCGGGACGGCCAGGCGCTGGATGTCGTCCGGGGTGACGTAGTCGCGTCCGTCCAGCGCGGCGGCGGCGCGGGCGGCCCGGACCAGGTGCAGGGTGGCGCGCGGCGAGGCGCCCAGGCGCAGCTCGTGGCTGGTGCGGGTGGCGCCGACCAGGTCGACGGCGTAGCGGCGGACCGGGTCGGCGATGTGCACGGTGCGCACCAGGTCGATCAGCTTGAGGATGTCGGAGGCGTGCGCGACCGGCTGGAGGTCCTCCAGCGGGCTGGCGCCGCCGTGCACGTCGAGCATCGCGAACTCGGCCTCGGGGCTCGGGTAGCCGATCGAGATCCGGGCCATGAAGCGGTCCCGCTGGGCCTCCGGGAGGGGGTAGGTGCCCTCCATCTCGACCGGGTTCTGGGTGGCGACCACCATGAACGGCGAGGGCAGCTCGTAGCTGGTGCCGTCGATGGTGACCTGGCGCTCCTCCATCGACTCCAGCAGCGCGGACTGGGTCTTCGGCGAGGCCCGGTTGATCTCGTCGCCGACCACGATCTGGGCGAAGATCGCGCCCGGGCGGAACTCGAAGTCGCGCTGGTGCTGGTCGAAGATGTTGGTGCCGGTGACGTCGGAGGGCAGCAGGTCCGGAGTGAACTGGATGCGTCGCACCGTGCAGTCGACGGACCGGGCCAGCGCCTTGGCCAGCATGGTCTTGCCGACGCCGGGGACGTCCTCCAGCAGCAGGTGGCCCTCGGCGAGCAGGACCGTCAGCGCGATCCGGACGGCCTCCGGCTTGCCCTCGATCACGCTCTCGATGTTGGCCCGGACCCGCTCCACCACGGCGGCGAGCTCGGGCAGGCCGACCGGGCGGTAGCCCTGCGCCCCCTGGTCGCTCCCCGCGCGACCTTCGAGACCGGCCTGATCGTTGTAGCTCGTCACCCGTACGCTCCCTGGCACACTGCGCCCGCCTCACCCCGAGGCGGGCCCCCACCCCATGCTGGACGCGGCTCCTCCGGGAGCGGTTCCGTGGCGGGAGCCGGTGCCGGGGTGGGGCCTGCGGCTGGCCGCCCCAGGTGGTTCGGGGTCCGACCGGCAGGCGCATTCTCCCCCGGGCGGTGGCCAGAAGTCACCACCCGGCCGAAAGCGCCCGGGAAGCCGTGGGGTGGCGGGGCACCCGGTCGGGAGCGGGGGAGTGCGGCGGAGGGGTTCCGGCGGGGCCCGGACGTCGTTGGCCGGGCCGGAAGCGGCCGGTGGGGGGTGGGTCAGGCGATCTCGCGGAGCAGCCCGGTGTGGACGTCGAAGACGAAGCCCCGGACGTCGTCGGTGTGCGGCAGGAAGGGCGAGGTGCGGACCCGCTGCATGGACTGCCGGACGTCGCTGTCGAGGTCGACGAAGGCCTCGACCGCCCACTGCGGACGCTGGCCGACCTCCAGCTCCAGCTCGCGCCGGAAGTCCTCGGTGAGGCCGAGCAGACCGCAGCCGGTGTGGTGGATCAGGGCGACCGAGCGGGTGCCGAGGGCGCGCTGGCTGATGGTGAGCGAGCGGATGGTGTCGTCGGTGACCACGCCGCCGGCGTTGCGGATGACGTGGGCGTCGCCCAGTTCGAGGCCGAGCGCGGCGAACAGGTCGAGTCGGGCGTCCATGCAGGCGACCACGGCGATGCGCTGGACGGGTCGGGCGTCCATGCCGCCGTCGCGGAAGGTCACCGCGTACTCGCGGTTGGCCGCCACGAAGCGGTCGATGATGTTCGGTTCGGTGGTGTCGGCAGCGGCTGTCGGCGTGGGCCGGTCGGGGGTCACTGTCATGGTGAAGACGTTAGTGCGATTTCGGCGTCCGTGGTGGGGCCGAGGGCTACAGAGCGGGCGGCTGTGACCGAGTGCATATCGACAACGGGGCGGGATCGCGGACGGGCCGGTGAGGTGTTCCGGGCGGGTTTGTCCGGCCTCGTCGGGGTCGGGGCGCGCGGCCGCGCCGCGCGACCTCCGGGCGGCGCCCCCGACGGCCCGTCGGACGGCCGCGACCTGCGGTGATCCGTACCGCCGCCCGGGTGGTGCGCCGGAGCGGACCATTGACTGACGGGGTGTCCGCGATAGAGTTGCGGCGCAGTGGAGCACACTCGCCGAGGCCCGTCAACCGGGCGTTTTCCGGCCGGTGCGACGGCCGACGCGGCCGGTGGCCTCCACCCGCTCCGTGCCACCTGGCGCACCTTCCCCGGCGCCGGGCGGTCACGATCTTCCCCCTGAGCGGGCGGGGACCACGGGCCGCGTCCCGGCCGCCGGCGGCTGCCACCCGCCGCCCCAGGCGCCGACTCCGGCACACAGTGGGCCAAAATGGTCGGAGCTCCCGGACGTCGGGCTGCTTCGCACCGAAGAAGGGCGCCACCGCGCATGAGCACCAACGATCCGGCCCCCAAGCACGTCCCCGTGATGTTGCAGCGGTGCATGGACGCGCTGGCCCCGGCGATCTCGCAGCCCGGCGCCGTGGTGGTGGACGCCACGCTCGGCCTCGGCGGGCACAGCGAGGCCCTGCTGACCCAGTTCCCGGAGGTCCGGCTGGTCGCGGTGGACCGCGACCCGGCGGCCCTGAAGCTCTCCGCCGAGCGGCTGGCGCCGTTCGGCGACCGGGCCACCCTGGTGCACGCCGTCTACGACGAGATCCCCGAGGTGCTGGAGCGCCTGGACATCCCCCGGGTGCAGGGCGTCCTGTTCGACCTCGGCGTCTCCTCGATGCAGCTGGACGAGGCCGAGCGCGGCTTCGCCTACTCCCAGGACGCCCCGCTGGACATGCGGATGGACCAGACCCGGGGCCTGAGCGCGGCCGAGGTGCTGAACACCTACAGCCACGGGCAGCTGGCCAGGATCCTCAAGGTGTACGGCGAGGAGCGGTTCGCCGGGAAGATCGCCTCGGTGATCCTGCGCGAGCGGGAGAAGGAACCGTTCACCAACAGCGCGCGTCTGGTCGATCTGGTGCGCAACGCCATTCCGGCCGCCACCCGCCGTACCGGCGGGAACCCGGCCAAGCGCACCTTCCAGGCGCTGCGGATCGAGGTCAACGGCGAGCTGGAGGTGCTGGACCGGGCGATCCCGGGTGCGCTGGAGGCGCTGGCGCTGGGCGGGCGGATCGTCGTGATGTCCTACCAGTCGCTCGAGGACCGCCTGGTCAAGCAGTACCTCGCGGCGGGCGCGACCACCACCGCCCCGCCGGGGCTGCCGTTCGTCCCGGAGGAGCACCAGCCCTGGCTGAAGCTGATCACTCGCGGTGCCGAGCTGGCCACCGAGGCGGAGATCGAGGAGAACCGGCGCGCCGCGCCCGTGCGGCTGCGGGTGGCGGAGAGGATCAGGGACCGAAGCACCCGGGGCTGACCAGGTTCGCGGGGCGGGTCCGAAGGGCGGAGGAGACAGCGTGGGGCCGTTGGCCGGAGGCGGGGCGGGGAGCGCGGTGCTCCCCGGGCAGGGCGGCAGGGCGCGGATCACGGTCCGGCCGGGGCGGCGCCCAGTACGGGGGAGGACGCCGTTCGCGGTCCTGGTCGTGGTCCTGCTCGCGGCCGGGCTGCTCGGACTGCTGGCCCTGAACACCGCACTCAACGAGGGCTCCTTCGAGCTGTCCAGACTCCAGCGGCAGACCACCGTGCTCACCGACGAGCAGCAGGGCCTGCAGCACCAGATCGACCAGAACTCCGCGCCGGACGCGCTCGCCCGCCGGGCCGCCGAGCTCGGCATGGTGCCTGCCGGGGGGATGGCCTTCCTGGACGTCCCGAACGGCGGCAAGGTGCTCGGTACGCCCGGACCGGCCCAGGACAGCCCCCCGGTGAAACGGTCCACCACCGAACCGTGGCCCGGGAAGCAGCCGTCGCCGAGCACCCAGCCGGGTGCCCCGGCCGCTCCGGCGCCCGGCGGTGACACCACCGTCCAGATCAATCCGGCCGCTCCGGCCGCTCCCGTTCCCGCCGGTTCGCCGGCCGCGCCCCAGCCGGCGCCGACCACGACCGGAGGTGCGGGCCGATGAGCGAGCGAGTCGTCAGAGGGTGCGCGTTGCGTGAGGCGCTTGCCGAGTGTGGCGGGGTGGGCGCATGAGTGAGCGGAGCGAGCGAGTCATCGGAGGGTGCGCGTTGTGCGAGGCGCTTGCCGAGCGTAGCGAGGTGGGCGCATGAGCACGCCCCGACAGCCCACCGGTGGGACCGGCGGCGCCGGTGGCCGCCGACCCGTCGCCAAGGGCGCCGCCCCGCGGCAGACCCCGCGCGGCCAGGCCGGCAAGGCCCAGCCCCCGAAGGCACAGCCCGCCAAGGCGCAGCCGGCCAAGCCGCAGCCCGCCCGGTCGAAGCAGCCGCCGGCGGCGCAGCCCCAGAAAGCCCAGGCACCCAAGCCCCAGGCACCCAAGGCCCAGGCGTCCAGGGCGGCCCAGCCGGCCAAGGCCCGGGACCCGAATGCCGCCGGCCGGTCGGCCCGGACCCCGCAGCAGCGCCGCCCGGAGGGCCGCCCGCCCCTGCGGGGCCAGGCAGCCGGCCGGCCGCGCCCGAAGTCCCGTCCGGCGCAGCGCCCGCAGTCGAGGGCGATCCGGCTGGCCGACCCGCGCCGCCGGCTGCGGGTGGTCACCGTGGCGCTCTCCCTGGTGTTCTCGGTCTTCGCCGGCCGCCTCGTCCAGCTCCAGCTGCTGGACTCCGACGCGCTGGCCGCCGACGCCAACACCAACCGCTACCTGGACATCCCGATCACCGCCGAGCGCGGCTCGATAACGTCCGCCGACGGCGTGGCACTGGCCACCACCGTCGACGCGTACGACATCACCGCCGACCCGGCCATGTTCACCCCGGGGGCGGCCGGCATCCCGGACGCCCCCGAGCAGGCGGCCGCGCTGCTGGCCCCGATCCTCGGCCTGCCCAAGGAGAAGATCGCCGCCGATCTGCACACCCCCAAGACCCGCTACAAGCGGCTCGCCGCCCAGCAGAGCCCGGACGTCAAGAACCAGATCAGCGACCTCAAGGCGGGCCTGGAGAAGCAGGCCGGCTCGCGGGCCTGCGCGGCCCAGAAGCGCCTGCTCAACAAGACCGTGGACGAGGGCGGCCGGACCAGGCTGGACAACGAGTGCGTCAACCCGCTGGCCGGGGTGTTCAACCGGGAGACCCAGAAGCGGGTCTACCCCTCGGACGGCCTGGCCGCCAACCTGGTCGGCTTCGTCAACGCCGAGGGCGAGGGCGCCGGCGGCCTGGAGTCGCAGTACCAGAAGGTGCTGGCCGGCAAGGACGGCCACAGCAGCTACGCCCAGGCGGGCGGCCGCCTGGTGCCCACCGCCGGGGGCTCGCTGGACCCGGCCGTGCCCGGCACCGACCTGCGGCTGACCATCAACCGGGACATCCAGTGGGCCGCCCAGCGCGCCATCACCGACCAGGTCGCCAACGCCGGGGCGGAGAAGGGCTACGTGATCGTCCAGGACGTGAAGAACGGCCAGGTCCTGGCGATGGCCACCTCGCCCGGCTTCAACCCCAACGACCTGAGCACGGCCAAGTCCTCCCAGCTCGGCAACACGGCCCTGCAGGACGCCTACGAGCCGGGCAGCACCGCCAAGCTGATGACCATGGCCGCCGTCCTGGACACCGGCAAGGCCACCTGGGACACCAAGGTGACCGTGCCGTACCCGCTGGTCCGCGGCGACGTGGCGTTCAAGGACGACGTCTGGCACGACACCTGGTACCTGACGCTGGCCGGCGTGCTCGCCAAGTCGTCCAACATCGGCACCATCGAGGCCGCCCAGACCCTCGGCGCGACCCAGCCCGAGGCCAACAAGGTGCTCTACGACTACCTGCGCAAGTTCGGCATCGGCGAGCAGACCGGCCTCGGGTTCCCCGGCGAGACCGCCGGCCTGCTGGACAAGCCGGAGGACTGGAAGGCCTCGAAGCAGTACACCATCCCGTTCGGCCAGGGCCTCTCGGTGAACGCGCTGCAGGCCACCTCGGTCTTCTCCACCATCGCCAACGGCGGGGTGCGGGTGGCCCCCAGCGTCGTCCAGGGCACCACCGCGCCGGACGGGCGGTTCACCCCGGCCGCACCCGGGGCACAGTCCCGGGTGGTCGGCGAGCAGACCGCGAAGACGCTCACCGAGATGCTGGAGTCGGTCGTCACCGACGAGCAGGGCACCGGCGGCAAGGCGGCCATCCCCGGCTACCGGGTGGCCGGCAAGACCGGCACCGCCAACCGGGTGGACCCGAAGACCGGCGGCTACCGCGGCTACACCGCCTCCTTCATCGGCTTCGCCCCGGCCGACCAGCCCCGGGTCACCGTCTCCTGCGTGATCCAGGACCCGGTCAACGGCCACTTCGGCGGCCAGCTCTGCGGCCCGGTGTTCAAGCAGGTGATGGAGTTCACCCTGAAGACCCTGCAGGTGCCGCCGAGCGGCAGCGAGGCACCCAACCTGCCCGTCGAGTGGAAGCCGTGATCGACCATGAGCAACGAGCGGGCCGGGCGGCACGACGGCACGGCGAAGGCCCGGTTTGGCCCTGGACGCCCTCCGGCGGATAGCCTTCCCGCCGTGCCGAAACCCGATCAAATCACCGTGAGCCCGCCCCGCCCCGTCGGGGTGCGGGCCCTGCCGCTCGCCGAGCTGGCCCGTCTGCTCGGCCTCGCGCCGGTCGAGGGGGCACCGGTCACCGGTGTCACCCACGACTCCCGCGCGGTGCGCCCGGGCGATGTCTACGTGGCCTTCCCGGGCGCCAACCACCACGGCGCGGCCTTCGCGGCCCAGGCCGCCGCCGCGGGCGCGGTGGCGCTGCTCACCGACCCGGCCGGCGCCGAGCTGGCGGCCGGCTCCGGCCTGCCGCCGCTGGTGGTCGACCGGCCGCGGGCCCGGATGGGCGAACTCGCCGCCGCGGTCTACGGCCGCCCCTCCGAGCGGCTGCTGATGATCGGGCTGACCGGCACCAACGGCAAGACCACCACGTCCTACCTGGTCGAGGGCGGCCTGCGCGGCGCCGGGCGCAGCCCCGGGGTGATCGGCACCGTGGAGATGCGGGTCGGCGACGAGCGGATCAAGAGCGAGCGCACCACCCCCGAGGCCACCGACCTGCACGCGATCCTCGCCGTGATGGGCGAGCGCGGCGCGGACGCGGTGACCATGGAGGTCTCCAGCCACGCACTGGTCTTCGGCCGCACCGACGGCGTGGTCTACGACGTCGCGCTGTTCAACAACCTCACGCCCGAGCACCTCGACTTCCACCCGGACATGGAGGACTACTTCCAGGCGAAGGCCCGGCTCTTCCAGCCCGGCAAGTCCCGGCTCGGCGTGGCCAACCTGGACGACGCGTACGGGCGCCGGCTGGTCGCCGAGGCGAAGATCCCGGTCACCTCGTTCTCGGCGACCGGCGCGGCGCAGGCCGACTGGCGGGCGGTCGACGTCCAGCTCGGCCCGGTCGGGTCGACCTTCCGGGTGCTCGGCCCCGACGGTGCCGAGGCCGACGCTTCCGTCCCGCTGCCGGGACCGTTCAACGTCGCCAACGCGCTGGCCGCGATCACCGTGCTGGTGACCGCCGGGCTGCCGCTGGAGCAGGTCGTCGCCGGGATCGCCGCGGTGCCCGGCGTGCCGGGCCGGCTGGAGCGGGTGGACGCCGGACAGCCGTTCGTCGCGGTGGTCGACTACGCCCACAAGCCGGACGCCCTGCGGGCCGTGCTCGCCTCGCTGCGCGAGGTCACCAAGGGCCGGCTGCACGTGGTGGTGGGCTGCGGCGGCGACCGCGACCCGCACAAGCGCGCCCCGATGGGCGCGATCGCCGCAGGGCTCGCCGACACCGCCCTGCTGACCAGTGACAACCCGCGCAGCGAGGACCCGTTGGCGATCCTCGCCACCATGCTGACGGGCGCCGCCTCGGTGCCCGAGGCCGAGCGGGGCGCCGTCCTGGTCGTCCCCGACCGGGCCGAGGCGGTCCACCTCGCGGTGGCCCGCGCCCAGGCCGGCGACACCGTGCTGGTGGCCGGCAAGGGCCACGAGCTCGGCCAGTACGTACGAGACGAGATCCGCCCCTTCGACGACCGGGAGGTACTGCGGGACTCGATCACGCGGACCACGGCCGCCCGGGGCACCGGAGGAGTAGAGCAGCCGTGATCGCACTGACCCTCGCAGAGGTGGCCGCAGCCGTCGGAGGCACCCTGGACGGCGCCGACCCGGACACCCCGGTGACCGGCCCGGTCGAGGTCGACTCCCGCAAGGTGCGCCCCGGCTGCCTGTTCGCGGCCTTCGCCGGCGAGCACGTGGACGGCCACGACTACGCCGAGCAGGCGGTCGCCGCCGGCGCCGTCGCGGTGCTGGCCTCCCGCCCGGTCGGGGTGCCCGCCGTGCTGGTCGACAGCGTGGTGGACGCGCTCGGCAAGCTGGCCCGGACCGTGGTGGCCCGGGCCGAGGCCACCACCGTGGTCGCGCTGACCGGCTCGGCCGGCAAGACCAGCACCAAGGACCTGATCGCCCAGCTGCTCCAGCGGCTCGGCGAGACCGTCTACCCGCCAGGCTCGCTCAACAACGAGATCGGGCACCCGATGACCGCGCTGCGGGTCGAGTCCGGCACCCGGCACCTGGTGATGGAGATGGGCGCCCGGCACAAGGGCGACATCGAGTACCTCACCTCGATCACCCCGCCGCGGATCGGCCTGGTGCTGAACGTCGGCACCGCGCACGTCGGCGAGTTCGGCTCCCAGGAGGCGATCGCCGAGGCGAAGGGCGAGCTGGTCGAGGCACTGCCGGCGGACGGCGCGGCGATCCTCAACGCCGACGACCCGCTGGTGCGCGCGATGGCCTCCCGCACCAGGGCCCGGGTGGTGTACTTCGGGGAGTCCCGGGAAGCCCACATCCGGGCACAGGACGTTCGCCTGGACTCCACCGGACGGCCATCGTTCACGCTGACCACCCCGGCCGGTTCCGCACCCGTGCAGCTGCGCCTGTACGGTGAGCACCACGTCTCGAACGCCCTCGCCGCCGCCGCGGTGGCGGTGGAGCTCGGGATGTCCGTCGACGACACCGCCGAAGCGCTGAGCGAGGCGGGTGCGCTGTCCCGCTGGCGCATGGAGGTCGTCGACCGGGCCGATGGTGTCACCGTCGTGAACGACGCCTACAACGCGAACCCCGACTCGATGCGGGCCGCGCTGCGGGCGCTGGTCTCGATCGGAGGGCGCGGTCCGGAGCGCCGCCGCACCTGGGCGGTGCTCGGCGAGATGCGGGAGCTCGGCGAGGAGAGCCTGGCCGAGCACGACGCCATCGGGCGGCTCGCGGTACGGCTGGACGTCACCAAGCTGGTGGCGGTCGGCGGACGCGAGGCGGCCTGCATGGAACTGGGCGCTAGGAACGAAGGTTCGTGGGGTGAGGAGTCGGTGCTGGTGTCCGACGCGGACGCGGCGGTCGAACTGCTGCGCAGTCAGCTTCGGCCGGGGGATGTGGTCCTGGTGAAGGCGTCCCGTTCGGTGGGGCTGGAGAAGGTGGCCGAGACACTTCTCGCGGACGGTGCGGCCGAGTAATGAAGCAGATCCTCTTCTCCGGCATGATCGGCCTGGTCCTCTCGCTGCTCGGGACCCCGGCCCTGATCAAGCTGCTCGCCAAGCGCGGCTACGGCCAGTACATCCGCGACGACGGCCCCAAGGCGCACCACAGCAAGAAGGGCACGCCCACCATGGGCGGCATCGCCTTCATCCTGGCGACGCTGATCGCCTACTTCGCGACCAAGGCGATAACGGGCGAGTCCCCGACCGCCTCCGGTCTGCTGGTGCTGTTCCTGACGGTGGGTCTGGGCCTGGTCGGCTTCCTGGACGACTACATCAAGGTCGTCAAGCGCCGCTCGCTCGGCCTGCGGGCCAAGGCGAAGCTCTTCGGCCAGTCGTTCGTGGGCCTCGCTTTCGCGATCCTGGCCCTGCAGTTCAGCGACGACCGCGGGCTCTCGCCGGCCTCCCAGCACCTCTCCTTCGTCCGGGACTTCGGCTGGTCCGTCGGCCCGGTGCTGTTCGTGATCTTCGCGTACTTCATGATCGCCGCGATGTCGAACGGCGTGAACCTGACGGACGGTCTGGACGGTCTGGCCACCGGTGCCTCGGTGATGGTCTTCGGCGCCTACACCTTCATCGGCGTCTGGGAGTACGGCCAGAGCTGCGCCTACTCGATCTCGGCCACCCCCAACTGCTACGACGTCCGCGACCCGCTGGACCTCGCGGTGGTCGCCGCCGCCCTGATGGGCTCCTGCTTCGGCTTCCTGTGGTGGAACACCTCGCCCGCCAAGATCTTCATGGGCGACACCGGCTCGCTGGCCCTCGGCGGCGCCCTGGCCGGTCTGGCGATCTGCTCGCGCACCGAGCTGCTGCTCGCGCTGCTCGGCGGCCTCTACGTGATCATCACCCTCTCGGTGATCATCCAGGTCGGCTCCTTCCGGATGACCGGCAAGCGTGTCTTCAAGATGGCCCCGCTGCAGCACCACTTCGAACTCAAGGGCTGGACCGAAGTCCTGATCGTGGTCCGGTTCTGGATCATCCAGGGCCTCTGCGTGGCCGTCGGCCTCGGCCTCTTCTACGCGGGATGGGTGACGGGATGACCGGACCGGAGTGGACCGGACTGCCGGTCGCCGTCGCCGGCCTCGGTGTCTCCGGGATCAGCGCCGCCCGGGTGCTGCACGGCCTCGGCGCGCTGGTCACCGTCGTGGACGGCGGCTCCGGCCCGGGCCTGGAGGCCCGCGCCGCCGAGCTGCGGGCCCAGGGTGTGACCGTCCGCCTCGGCGACGGCGACAGCCTGCCCGAGGGCACCCGGCTGGTCGTCACCTCGCCGGGCTGGCCGCCCAGCAGCCCGCTGTTCGCCGCCGCGGAGGCGGCCGGCGCCGAGGTCTGGGGCGACGTCGAACTGGCCTGGCGCCTGCGCAGGCCGCTGGCGTCCACCGGCGAGCCGGCCCCCTGGCTGGCCGTCACCGGCACCAACGGCAAGACCACCACCGTCCAGATGCTCGCCTCGATCCTGACCGCCGCCGGCCGGCGCACCGCCGCCGTCGGCAACGTCGGGGTCTCGGTGCTGGACGCGGTGCTCGACGAGGAGCCGTACGACGTGCTCGCCGTCGAACTCTCCAGCTACCAGCTGCACTGGGCGCCCTCGCTGCGCCCGTACGCGGCGGCCGTGCTCAACCTGGCGCCCGACCACCTCGACTGGCACGGCTCGATGGAGGCGTACGCCGCCGACAAGGGCCGGATCTACGAGGGCAACGTCGTCGCCTGCGTCTACAACCTGGCCGACCCGGCCACCGAGGCGCTGGTCCGCGAGGCCGACGTCGAGGAGGGCTGCCGGGCGATCGGGTTCGGCCTCGGCTCGCCCGGCCCGTCGAACCTCGGCGTGGTCGACGGCCTGCTGGTGGACCGCGCCTTCGTGCCGGACCGGGCCAAGAACGCCGCCGAGCTGGGCTCGGTCGCTGACGTCCACCCGCCGGCCCCGCACAACATCGCCAACGCCCTCGCCGCCGCCGCCCTCGCCCGGGCGTACGGGGTGGACGCCGCGGCCGTCCGGGAGGGCCTGCGGGCCTTCCGTCCGGACGCCCACCGGATCGCCGAGGTCGGTGTGGTCGACGGGGTCACGTACATCGACGACTCCAAGGCCACCAACACCCATGCCGCCGCGGCCTCGCTGGCCGCGTACCGGCCGGTCGTCTGGATCGCCGGCGGCCTGGCCAAGGGCGCCGCGTTCGACGACCTGGTGCAGGGCGCGGCCGAGCGGCTGCGCGCGGCGGTGCTGATCGGCGAGGACCGTGCGCTGATCCGGGAGGCGCTGGCGCGACACGCGCCGGATGTCCCGGTGATCGAGGCGGCCGAGGGCCAGACTGGCGCGGTGGCGATGGCCGAGGTGGTCCGGACGGCCGCGTCGCTCGCCCGATCGGGTGACACGGTGCTGCTGGCTCCGGCCTGCGCCTCGATGGACATGTTCACCAACTACGGCGAGCGCGGCGACCTCTTCGCCGCAGCGGTCCGGGACCTCACGGACAGCTGAGGCGGTACGGCGGCCCGCCACCCGAACCCGGGTGCCGGGCCGTTCGTCCACCCGTTCCACGGCCGCGGCTGGTTCCGCTCACCCGTGCACGGGCGAGCGAGCCGAAGGGCCGCGCCGGTGCCGAAAGGGTGGGCCCCTCCTGCCCGCTGGCGGGCAAGGAGGGCAAGCGCGGGAGCGACGAAGGAGCGACGGAGCGCCGACCGTCGGCGCCGGGTCGAGCGGCCCGGAGCGAGCCGAGCCACAAGAAATAAGGGGAGCGTGCGGTGGCGGGGCAGGGCAGGGTGGGCGGTTCCGGTAGGCCGGACGAGGGCCCCGCCGATCCGTGGCGGGTGATCTCGGCCACCACGACCGCCTACAAGTCGGCCGGCCCGCTGGCCCGTCTGCGGGCCTTCAGGGCCCGTCTGCGGTACACCCTGGACCGGCCGCTCACGCCCTATCTGCTGATCATCGGCGCGACGCTGCTGCTGGTGGTGCTCGGCCTGATGATGGTCTTCTCGGCCTCACAGATCCTCGCGCTGGGCCAGCACCGTTCGACCCAGTTCTACTTCTTCAAGCAGCTGGTCGCGGTGCTGCTCGGCTTCTCGCTGCTGGTCGGCTTCGCCCTGGTGCCGGTCGCGGTGCTCCGCGTGATCGTCTACCCCGTGATGTTCGGTGTGATCGGCGCGCTCGCGCTGGTCGCGATCCCCGGCGTCGGGGTGGAGGTCAACGGCAACCGGAACTGGCTCGACCTGGGGTTCTTCCAGTTCCAGCCGTCCGAGTTCGCCAAGCTCGCACTGGTGCTCTGGGGCGCCGACCTGCTCGCCCGCAAGCAGCGGAACGGCACCCTCGACCAGTGGAAGCACCTGCTGGTCCCGCTGGTGCCGGGCGCGCTGCTGCTACTGGCGATGATCATGCTCGGCGGGGACATGGGCACCTCGATGATCCTGGTGGCGATGCTCTTCGGCCTGCTCTGGATGGTCGGCGCCCCGATGCGGCTGTTCGTCGCCACCCTCGGCGTCGCCGTCGTGGTCTGCACCGCCCTGGTGGTGACCGTCCCGCACCGGGCCGAACGGCTCTCCTGCATCGGTGTGACCAAGCTCGACCCGGCCGGCGCCTGCTTCCAGGCGCTGCACGGTGTGTACTCGTTCGGACTCGGCGGCCTGTTCGGTTCGGGCCTCGGCGCCGGAGTCGAGAAGTGGGGCCAGCTCCCGGAGGCGCACACTGACTTCATCTTCGCCACGACGGGCGAGGAACTGGGCCTGGTGGGGACGCTGTCGGTGATCGGTCTCTTCGCGGCACTAGGCTACGCGGGTATCCGTGTGGCCATCGGTACGAAGGATCCCTTCGTCAGGTACGCCGCGGGAGCCGCCACCACCTGGATCATGGCTCAGGCCGTGATCAACCTGGGGTCGGCGCTGGGACTGCTGCCCATCGCGGGCGTCCCGCTCCCGCTGTTCTCCTACGGCGGGTCCGCCATGCTGTCGGCCATGTCCGCGATCGGTGTGCTGCTGTGCCTCGCACGCAGCACCTCGGGCGCGAAGGCGGCCCTGGCCGCCCGGAGCAAGAACTCCCGGATCAGGAGACGACTGGCCCGGGTGCTGCCACGACGACGAACCACAGCGCGCCCGGCCCCGGTGCCGGCACGCAGGGAGCGGTGAATTTCGGTGCATGTCGTACTCGCCGGCGGGGGGACCGCCGGTCACATCGAGCCGGCCCTCGCCCTCGCGGACGCCCTCCGCAGGCACGACCCGTCCATCGGGATCACCGCCCTGGGCACCGAGCGCGGCCTGGAGACCCGGCTGGTACCCGAGCGGGGTTACCACCTGGAGCTGATCCCGGCCGTTCCGCTGCCCCGTAAGCCCACCCCCGAGCTGATCACCGTCCCGGGCCGGCTGCGCGGTACCGTCCGGGCCGCCCAGGAGATCATCGAGCGGGTCAACGCCGACGCGGTGGTCGGCTTCGGCGGCTACGTGGCGATGCCCGCCTACCTGGCCGCCAAGCGGGCCGGGGTGCCGATCGTGGTCCACGAGGCCAACGCCCGGCCCGGCCTGGCCAACAAGATCGGCGCCCGCTACAGCGACTTCGTCGCGGTCTCCACGCCGGACAGCAAGCTGCGCGACTCCCGGTACATCGGCATCCCGCTGCGCCGGACCATCGCCACCCTGGACCGCAACGCGGCCCGGCCCGAGGCCCGGCACTACTTCGGCCTCGACCAGCGGCTGCCCACCCTGCTGGTGTCCGGCGGTTCGCAGGGTGCGCGGCGGCTCAACGAGACCGTCACCGCCATCGCGCCGCGGCTGCAGCAGTACGGCGTGCAGATCCTGCACGCCGTCGGCCCGAAGAACGAACTGCCGCAGGTGGACGACATCCCCGGGATGCCGCCGTACCGCGCGGTGCCGTACGTGGACCGGATGGACCTCGCGTACGCCGCCGCCGACCTGATGCTCTGCCGGGCCGGCGCCATGACGGTGGCCGAGCTGGCCGCGGTCGGCCTGCCGGCCGCCTTCGTGCCGCTGCCGATCGGCAACGGCGAGCAGCGGCTGAACGCCCAGCCGATGGTCAAGGCCGGCGGCGGCCTGCTGGTGGACGACGCGGAATTGACCCCGGAGTGGGTGCTGCAGAACGTGCTGCCGGTCCTCACCGACCCGCAGCGGCTCTGGGACATGAGCCGGGCCGCCGCCGAGTTCGGCCGCCGGGACGCCGACGAGCTGCTGGTCGGCATGGTGTACGAGGCGATCGAGGCCGCCAGGGGTGGCCGCCGTCGTGGCTGACGGTCGGCTCGCCGATCCACCCCCGGCCGGCGGCCGGGGGACACCTCCCGGCCGTCGGGCCGGGGGCGGGTACCCGCAGGAGGAGGTGGAGTTCGGGGACGAGGACCACTCGCCCCGGCTCCGGCTCTCCCGGCGGGGCATCGCGGTGCTGGGCGCGCTCGGCGCCGCGGTGCTGGGCGGGCTGGCCTGGCTGGTGTTCCTCTCCTCGGTACTGGACGTGCGCAGCGTCGCGGTGCAGGGGGTGCAGGACGACAAGCTGACGGTCGACCAGGTCCGCGCGGCGATCGGCACGGTCGGGGCCGGCCCACTGGCCCGGGTGGACCTGGACGACGCCACGCGGCGGGTGGAGGCGATCCCGCGGGTGGCCCGCGCCGAGGTCTGGCGGGGCTGGCCGCACACCCTGCGGGTGAAGATCACCCAGCGCAGCGCGGTCGCAGCCGTCAAGGGGGAGGACGGCAGATTCACCCAGGTGGACGCGGACGGCGTGAGCTTCGCCACCGAGGACGCCGCCCCGGCGGGGGTGCCGGTGGTCGAACTGCGGCTCAGTCAGCAGGCGAACGACGTCGCCACCGTGATCACCCGTCCGCAGTTGGTGCAGGGGGCGGTGGCGGTGGCCGCCGGCCTGCCGGCCGGGGTCCGGCAGCGGGCCGGGGCGGTGCTGGTGCACTCCTACGACGACATCCAGCTGCAGCTCAGCGGGGGTGTCACGGTGCGCTGGGGGAGCCCGGAGCAGATCGATCGAAAAGCCCGGGTGCTGGTGGGACTGATGAGTCAGAAGGGTACGAACTTCGACGTCAGTGCACCGGAGGCGCCGGCGGTGTCGGGATGATCCGGTAGGTTCTCTCTCTGGGGGAGGGGTTGACGCCTTTCGGTGACGGCCCGACCCTTGGTGGTCACCCCGGTTTCATAAGCCGGTTGATGATCACATAGGCTCAAAAGAAAAAGGGAAGCTCGGCGTGTTCGTTGAAACGCGTGCCCGGAGCCACCTAGTGTCCTGTGTCACCAGACTGTGTTTCCTGGTGATGTGACGGAGGCACAGGACTAACCCTAAAGGTCAAGTTTAGGGTTGGGGTCGGCGGTCGGCATTTCGGACATTCAGTCAGAAACCAGGCTCCCTACCCATCGACATCCGTCGGTACGGCACCCCACAGGGGCCGACCGACCCGGAAATTCGAGGCGAGAGGCCTTCGACGTGGCAGCACCGCAGAACTACCTCGCAGTCATCAAGGTCGTCGGCATCGGCGGCGGTGGTGTCAACGCCATCAACCGGATGATCGAGGTCGGTCTCAAGGGCGTCGAGTTCATCGCGATCAACACCGATGCGCAGGCCCTCCTGATGAGCGACGCCGACGTCAAGCTCGATGTGGGCCGTGAACTCACCCGGGGCCTCGGCGCCGGCGCCAACCCCGAGGTCGGCCGCAAGGCCGCCGAGGACCACCGCGAGGAGATCGAGGAGGTCCTCAAGGGGGCCGACATGGTCTTCGTGACCGCGGGCGAGGGCGGTGGAACCGGCACGGGCGGCGCGCCGGTCGTCGCCAACATCGCCCGCTCGCTCGGCGCGCTGACCATCGGCGTGGTCACCCGCCCCTTCACCTTCGAGGGCCGTCGCCGCGCGAACCAGGCCGAGGACGGCATCGCCGGCCTGCGCGAAGAGGTCGACACCCTCATCGTGATCCCCAACGACCGGCTGCTGTCCATCTCGGACCGCCAGGTCAGCGTGCTGGACGCGTTCCGCTCCGCCGACCAGGTGCTGCTCTCCGGCGTCCAGGGCATCACCGACCTGATCACCACCCCCGGCTTGATCAACCTCGACTTCGCGGACGTCAAGTCCGTCATGTCGGAGGCCGGTTCGGCGCTGATGGGCATCGGTTCGGCCCGGGGCGAGGACCGCGCCAAGGCGGCCGCCGTGATGGCGATCTCCTCGCCGCTGCTGGAGGCCTCGATCGACGGCGCCCGCGGCGTGCTGCTCTCCATCTCCGGTGGCTCGGACCTCGGCCTGTTCGAGATCAACGAGTCCGCCCAGCTGGTCAGCGAGGCCGCGCACCCCGAGGCCAACATCATCTTCGGTGCGGTCATCGACGACGCGCTCGGCGACGAGGTGCGGGTGACCGTGATCGCGGCCGGCTTCGACGGCGGCCAGCCCCCGGCGATCGTCCGCGACCCGGTGGTCAAGGCCACCCCGGCCACGCCGCCGCCCGCCCCCGAGCGTCCGGCGAGCCGGCCCTCGTACGGGAGCATCGGCTCGGTCACGGCCCGTTCGGACGGCGAGGCCCCGGCGCGTTCGGCGGAGAGCCCGGTCACCACGACGGCCGCTCCGGTGCCGCCGCAGGTGCAGCCGGCCCGCCAGCCGTACGTGGAGAGCCCCGCCGAGGAGCTCGACGTGCCGGACTTCCTGAAGTAAGCAGTGGTCGATCACGCAGTACGCAACGGTGCTCACTTCGCCTTCACCGATCGGTGGGGCGGGGTGAGCACTTCGCCGTACGGGGAGCTGAACCTCGGCGGCGCGGTGGGGGACGATCCGGCCGCCGTCCGGCGCAACCGGGCGATCGCGGCCGGTGCGCTGGGCCTCGACCCGGCGGACGTGGTCTGGATGAACCAGGTCCACGGCGCGGACGTGGCCGTGGTGACGCAGCGCCAGCCCGCGGGGGAGGCGCCGACCGTCGACGCGGTGGTCACCGACCGGCCGCTGGCGCTGGCGGTGCTGACCGCGGACTGCACGCCGGTGCTGCTGGCCGACCCGGTCGCGGGCGTGGTGGGCGCGGCCCACGCGGGCCGGCCCGGGCTCGCGGCCGGAGTGGTGCCGGCGGTGGTCCGGGCGATGGTCGAGTTGGGCGCCGAGCCCGGGCGGATGACCGCCGCGACCGGGCCCGCGGTCTGCGGCCGCTGCTACGAGGTGCCGGACCGGTTGCGCGCCGAGGTGGCCGGGCTGGTGCCGGCCGCGCACGCCGAGACCTCCTGGGGAACCCCGGCCCTGGACGTGCCGGAGGGAGTGGCGGCCCAACTGGCCGCTGCGGGAGTCACCGAGTTGGTGCGATCATCGGTCTGCACCCTCGAATCCGCCGATCACTACTCCTATCGCCGCGAGCAGCGCACTGGCCGGCTCGCGAGCTACGTCTGGTTGGGCTCTGATCACTCATGACGAACGACATCTACGGACCGTTCCCGGGCGGTGCGGATTTCCTGGCCGCCCTGACGGAGGGCCAGCGGGCCCGGTACGAGGAACTCGGCACCAACCTCGACGTCGTCGAGCGCCGGATCGCCGACGCCTGCGCGGCGGCGGGGCGGGCGCGTGACGAGGTGAGGCTGGTCGTCGTCACCAAGACCTACCCCGCGCAGGACAGCGCGCTGCTGGCCGCACTGGGCGTCACCGACGTCGCGGAGAACCGCGACCAGGACGCGGCGCCCAAGGCGGAGCAGTGCAGAAACCTTCCGCTCGACTGGCACTTCGTCGGCCAGCTGCAGACCAACAAGGTCCGCTCGGTGGTCCGGTACGCGAACCACGTGCACTCGGTGGACCGGCCGCGGCTGGTGGAGTCGCTCTCGGCGGCGGTGCTCAAGGCCGAGCGCCCCGAGCTCGGCTGCCTGGTGCAGGTCGCGCTGGAGAAGGAGCACGGCGAGGGCGAGGGGCGCGCCGGGGTCGCCCCGGCGGAGGTCGGGGCGCTGGCCGACGCGATCGCCGCCGCGCCCGGGCTGCGACTGGACGGTGTGATGACCGTCGCCCCGCTCTCCGGACCGCTCGCCGGGGACCCGGCCCGCGCCTTCGAGCGGTTGGCGGAAATCGCAACCGCCGTACGGACGGCCCATCCTGCTGCCACCATGGTTTCCGCAGGAATGAGCGGTGACCTCGAGCAGGCCGTTGCCGCCGGGGCGACACATGTGCGCGTCGGAACGGCGGTACTCGGAGTGCGGTCACCCCTCAGGTAACGTCACCGGGTAGTAGATCAGACTGCAGGACAAAATAGGACAGAAACTAGCAGCTTTCCAGAGCGCTAGCGAACCGTGGATCGTAGCTCCGCGGCCCCCACCCACGAGTTCTGAGCGGCCGTCGGCCTGACGGCTCGTCGTGGGCGGACCGCGGAATCCGCAGGCGGGGCCCGACGGCCCGGCCGTCGGTACGGAGCCGGTCCACCACGGAGCGAGCAGGGCGAGCGACCATCGAGAGGCGCGCGTCCGCGAAGCGACCACCGAGCGAAGCGAGGTGGGCATGAGCGGAGGAGACAGGAGCATGGCCGGCGCAATGCGCAAGATGGCGGTCTACCTCGGCCTCGTGGAGGACGAGACGTACGACGGCCAGGGGTACGACCCCGACGACGACTACGACGCGGACCCCGAGCCGATCCGAACGGGGCGGACGGAGGACATCCCCCGGCCCGCCGCGGCACCCGCCCCGGTCTCCTCGATCACGCCGCAGCCGGTGCCGGCCGCGGTGCCGATCCGCCAGGAGACCCCGAGGATGGCCCCAGTGTCGTCCATCACACCCGAACGCCGCCACAACCTGGAGAAGAGCGCCCCGGTGATCATGCCCAAGGTAGTGAACGAACGAGAGCCCTACCGCATCACCACGCTGCACCCCCGGACCTACAACGAGGCCCGTACGATCGGGGAACAGTTCCGTGGCGGCACCCCGGTGATCATGAATTTGACCGAGATGGACGACACCGATGCCAAGCGGCTCGTAGACTTCGCCGCTGGACTCGTCTTCGGTCTGCACGGCAGTATCGAGCGCGTGACACAGAAGGTGTTCCTGCTGTCGCCTGCTAACGTCGATGTCACGGCGGAGGACAAGGCTCGGATCGCCGAGGGTGGGTTCTTCAACCAGAGCTGACCCGGCCACGACTTTACGTGTGGATCTGATCGACAGTGAGTTAGTGACAGGCAGCACGGCCGAAGGGCCGAGAACCGGGGAGAGGGAAGCGCGATGGGGATCGTGTGGGCGGTGCTCTATTACGCGCTGACCGTCTTCCTGGTGTTCCTGCTTGTACGGCTGGTGATGGACTGGGTGTTCCAGTTCGCACGTTCGTGGCGGCCCGGCAAGGCCATGGTCCTGGTCCTGGAGGCCACGTACACTGTCACGGATCCGCCGCTCAAGCTTCTTCGGCGGTTCATTCCGCCGTTGCGTCTCGGGGGCGTGGCGCTCGACCTGTCCTTCTTCGTACTGATGATCATTGTGTATGTCCTGATCTCGCTTGTGCGGCCCTAGTCGTAGGTGAGCGATGCGACAGGATGCCGGTGTGCCGACGATCACGTTGAGGTGAAGAGATGCCATTGACCCCCGAGGACGTTCGGAACAAGCAGTTCACGACCGTCCGCCTGCGCGAAGGCTATGACGAGGACGAGGTCGATGCCTTCCTCGACGAGGTCGAGGCGGAGCTGACCCGCCTTCTCCGCGAGAACGAGGACCTGCGCGCCAAGCTGGCCGCCGCGACCCGTGCCGCCGCGCAGAACCAGGCCAACATGCGCAAGGAGCCGCCGCAGGACTCGCGTCCCGGCGCCCCGGTGCCGGCCGCCATATCCGGCCCGCCGGTGCCCGGGCAGCAGCAGGGCCCCGGCCCGCAGCAGATGGGTGGCCCCGGCGGTCCGCAGCAGATGGGCGGCCCGCAGCAGCAGCAGATGGGCAACCAGCCCCTCGGTCTGCCGTCCGGCGCCCCGCAGCTCCCGGCCGGCCAGGGCGGCCCGATGGGCGGCCCGCAGCAGCAGATGAACCAGACCATGGGCGGCCAGCAGCAGCTGGTGCAGCCGATGGGTGGTCAGATGCTCCAGCCCATGGGCGGCCCCGGTGGCCCGCAGCAGATGGGCAACCCGATGGGCCAGGGCATGGGCCAGCAGCAGATGCAGCAGATGGGTGGCCCGATGGGCCAGCCGCAGCAGATGGGCGGCCCGCTCGGCGCTCCGATGCAGCAGCAGCAGCCGCAGCAGGGCCCCGGTGGCGACAGCGCGGCCCGCGTGCTGGCGCTCGCCCAGCAGACCGCCGACCAGGCGATCTCGGAGGCCCGTTCCGAGGCCAACAAGATCGTCGGCGAGGCGCGCAGCCGGGCCGAGGGCCTGGAACGCGACGCCCGTGCCAAGGCCGACGCCCTGGAGCGGGACGCGCAGGAGAAGCACCGCGTCGCGATGGGCTCGCTGGAGTCCGCGCGCGCCACGCTGGAGCGCAAGGTCGAGGACCTGCGGGCGTTCGAGCGTGAGTACCGCACGCGCCTGAAGTCCTACCTGGAGACCCAGCTGCGCCAGCTGGAGTCGCAGGCGGACGACTCGCTCGCTCCGCCGCGCATCCCCGCCACCGCCTCGCTGCCGCCGGCCGCGTCGTCGATGGCTCCGGCCGGTGCGTCCGCGATGAGCGGTGCTCCGAGCTTCGGTGGCAACCAGCCGTCCTTCGGCGGGAACCAGCCCTCGTTCGGTGGCCAGAGCTCCTTCGGCGGCAACAACGGTGCGCCGAGCTTCGGCGGGCAGTCCTCCGGCGGCAACTCCGGTGCCCCGCAGATGCAGCCGGCCGGGATGACGCAGCCGATGGCGGCCGTCCGTCCGCAGCCGCCGCAGCCGATGCAGCAGGCGCCGGCGCCGATGCGCGGGTTCCTGATCGACGAGGACGGCGACAACTGAGGTTGTAGCCAGGCATTTCGAGGGCGCCCCTGCCGTGACTTCCGGGTCATGACGGGGGCGCCCTCGTGCGTGCCCGCGGGGGCGGGCAGGGCGCGGAGCCCGGGAGCGGCTCCGGATGCGGCGAAGCCGCCGCCACCCAGGAGGGGGCGGCGGCGGCTTCGGGGCGTTCCGGTCCGGCCCGGCGGATCGGACCGGGCGGATCAGGCCTTGCGGAGCTGGAAGGTGAGGCCGAGGCCTTCGTCCGAGAAGGTCTCGGACTCCCAGTCGGCGGCGCCGGCCGCGAAGTCGGTGGCCAGCACCTCCTCGGCGACCAGCGGGCCGTGCTCGGCGATCGCCTCGGCGGTCTCCTCGTCGGCGGCCCGCCAACGCAGCACGATCCGGTCGGCGACGTCGAGGCCGGAGTTCTTCCGGGCCTCCTGGATCTGGCGGATCGCGTCCCGCGCGACGCCCAGGCGCTTGAGCTCCGGGGTGATGTGCAGGTCGAGCGCGACGGTGGCGCCGGACTCGTTGGCGACCGCCCAGCCCTCGCGCGGGGTCTCGGTGATGATCACTTCGTCGGGGCCGAGCTCGATCCGCTCGCCGTTCAGCTCCACGCCGGTGGCGCCGTTCCCGCGCAGCTCGGCGGCGAGCTGTGCGGCGTCGGCGGCGGCGACCGCCTTGGCCACGTCCTGGACGCCCTTGCCGAACCGCTTGCCCAGTGCGCGGAAGTTGGCCTTCGCGGTGGTGTCGACCAACGAGCCGCCGACCTGCGCCAGCGACTCCAGGGCGGAGACGTTGAGCTCCTCGGCGATCTGCGCGCGCAGGTCGGCCGGCAGCTCCTCCCAGCCCTGGGCGGCGATCAGCGCGCGGGAGAGCGGCTGACGGGTCTTCACGCCGGACTCGGCGCGGGTGGCCCGGCCCAGCTCGACCAGCCGGCGCACCAGCGCCATGTGGCGCGAGAGGTCCGCGTCGATCAGCGCCTCGTCCGCCTCCGGCCAGGTGGCCAGGTGGACCGAGGCCGGGGCGTCCGGGGTGACCGGGACGACGAGGTCCTGCCAGACCTGCTCGGTGATGAACGGGGTCAGCGGGGCCATCAGCCGGGTGACCGTCTCCAGCGCCTCGTGCAGGGTGGCGAGCGCGGCGGCGTCGCCCTGCCAGAAGCGGCGGCGGCCGCGGCGGACGTACCAGTTGGAGAGGTCGTCGACGAAGCCGGAGAGCAGCTTGCCGGCGCGCTGGGTGTCGTAGGCCTCGAAGGCCGCGTCGACCTCGCGGACCAGGGTGTTCAGCTCGGAGAGCACCCAGCGGTCCAGCTGCGGGCGCGCCGCCGGGGCCGGGTCGCTCGCGGAGGGCGCCCAACCGGAGGTGCGGGCGTACAGGGCCTGGAAGGCGACGGTGTTCCAGTAGGTGAGGAGGGTCTTGCGGACCACCTCCTGGATGGTGCCGTGGCCGACCCGGCGGGCCGACCAGGGCGAACCGCCGGCCGCCATGAACCAGCGCACCGCGTCCGCGCCGTGCTGGTCCATGAGCGGGATCGGCTGCAGGATGTTGCCCAGGTGCTTGGACATCTTGCGGCCGTCCTCGGCCAGGATGTGGCCCAGGCAGACGACGTTCTCGTAGCTGCTCTTGTCGAACACCAGGGTGCCGACGGCCATCAGCGTGTAGAACCAGCCACGGGTCTGGTCGATCGCCTCGGAGATGAACTGCGCCGGGTAGCGCTTCTCGAACAGCTCCTTGTTCTCGTACGGGTAGCCGTACTGGGCGAAGGGCATCGAGCCGGAGTCGTACCAGGCGTCGATCACCTCGGGCACCCGGGTGGCGGTGCCGGAGCAGTCGCGGCAGGCGAAGGTGACGTCGTCGATGTACGGGCGGTGCGGGTCGAGGCCGCTCTGGTCGGTGCCGGTCAGCTCGGACAGCTCGGCCAGCGAGCCGACGCAGGTGAGGTGGCCCTCCTCGCAGCGCCAGATCGGCAGCGGGGTGCCCCAGTAGCGGTTGCGGCTCAGCGCCCAGTCGATGTTGTTGTTCAGCCAGTCGCCGAAGCGGCCGTGCTTGACGTTCTCCGGGTACCAGTTGGTGGCCTCGTTCTCCCGGATCAGCGCGTCCTTGACGGCGGTGGTCCGGATGTACCAGGACGGCTGCGCGTAGTAGAGCAGCGCGGTGTGGCAGCGCCAGCAGTGCGGGTAGCTGTGCTCGTACGGCAGGTGGCGGAAGAGCAGGCCGCGCTCCTTGAGGTCCGCGACCAGGGCCTCGTCCGCCTTCTTGAAGAACTGGCCGCCGACCAGGGGGACCTCGGGTGCGAAGGTGCCGTCGGCGAGCACCGGGTTGACCACCGGCAGGCCGTAGCGACGGCAGGTCGCGAGGTCTTCCGCGCCGAAGGCGGGGGACTGGTGGACGATGCCGGTGCCGTCCTCGGTGGTGACGTAGTCGGCGTTGAGGACGTAGTGCGCGTTCTCGATCTCGACCAGGTCGAAGGGGCGCCGGTACGTCCAGCGCTCCATCTCGGCGCCGGTGAAGGACTCGCCGGTGGCCTCCCAGCCCTCGCCCAGCGCCTTGGCCAGCAGCGGCTCCGCGACGACCAGCCGCTCGGTGCCGTCGGTGGCCACCACGTAGGTGACCTCGGGGTGGACGGCGGCGGCGGTGTTGGAGACCAGGGTCCACGGGGTGGTCGTCCAGACCAGCAGCGCGGCCCCGCCGGCCAGCGGGCCCGAGGTGAGCGGGAAGCGGACGAAGACCGAGGGGTCGACCACGGTCTCGTAGCCCTGGGCCAGCTCGTGGTCGGACAGGCCGGTGCCGCAGCGCGGGCACCAGGGGGCGACCCGGTGGTCCTGGACCAGCAGGCCCTTGTCGAAGATCTGCTTGAGCGACCACCAGACGGACTGGACGTAGGACGGGTCCATCGTCCGGTAGGCGTCGTCGAGGTCGACCCAGTAGCCCATCCGCGTGGTCAGCTCGGTGAAGGCGTCGGTGTGGCGGGTCACCGACTCGCGGCACCTGGCGTTGAACTCGGCGATGCCGTACGCCTCGATGTCCTGCTTGCCGGCGAAGCCCAGCTCCTTCTCGACGGCCAGCTCGACCGGGAGGCCGTGGCAGTCCCAGCCGGCCTTGCGGGCGACGTGGTAGCCCTTCATCGTCCGGTAGCGCGGGAAGACGTCCTTGAAGACGCGGGCCTCGATGTGGTGGGCGCCGGGCATGCCGTTGGCGGTCGGCGGGCCCTCGTAGAACACCCACTCGGGGCGGCCGTCGGACTGCTCCAGGCTGCGCTGGAAGATCTTGCCGTCCTCCCAGAACGAGAGGATCCGGTGTTCCAGGGCAGGCAGATCCACCTGCGCGGGTACGGAGTTGTAGGTGGTCATCGCGGCTGTCAACCTCCGGCGGATGTGGGCTGGATCCGACGGAGGGACGAGACGGCATGCCGCCCCGCGGTACCACCCTCCTTGGTCGCGGTGCTGCTGCGACCCTCTTGTTTGGGCTTGCTGCCGGGTCTACCGGGCTGCTGGGACCCGCCCAGCGGCCGTTCTTCCGGCGGCTCCGGGGTGATCTTCCCGTCGTGCACACCCCCGGGCTCACACCGTCCCCGGGTCGCTGGTGGCTGCGTACGTCGGTACTCGTCCCATCTGCGCCTTGCCGGCCCAGTCTATCGGCAGCCGCAAGTCGGTTTGTCCGGCCCCGCCGTGGCGCGCTGAGGCGGTTAGGCGGGGGTGTTCTGGGCACAACTCTGGTCAGCGCGCGGGGCGGGGCGGCTGTGACGGCTGCCTGGGTGGGATCATTGTGAGGCGTCGGTATGTCATGTTGTGACCGGTTTTGATGGGGATTATCGTTCCGGCACTGGAGGCCGCCGGGAACCGGCGGCTCGATTCGTTCGTAGATGGGGTCGAAGCCATGGCTGATGAGGCAACCGGCGCGGGTACCGTCACCAAGCGGGCTCGCAAGGCCGTGGCAGGCGAACCAGGGGAGGGGACCGTGACCACTACCGCACGGCACAAGACCAGCAACGATTCCGCGCTCGTGGCCCCCGGCCGCACCCGCGCCCCGGCCGCGGCCGCGGTCCGCGGCGGTGGCGCGGAATCGGTGGACCCGGCCGAGCTGCCCGTCCGCCCGGGCGAGGACCCGTGGACCTCGGAGGAGGTGCACGAGCTGCACGCCGAGCTGATCACCGAGCTGGACCGGCTGCAGAACGAGATCGGGGCCGCCGAGGCCGCGATCACCGGGCTGATGCGTGACTCCAACGACGGAGCCGGCGACGACCAGGTGGACGCCGGTACGAAGAACATCTCGCGGGAGAGCGAACTGGCACTGGCCAACAACGCCAGGGACAGCCTCGCCCAGGCCGAGCGGGCGCTGGCCCGGCTGGAGGGCGTCGGCTTCGGGACGTGCGAGTCCTGCGGCCAGGCCATCGGCAAGGCCCGGATGCAGGCCTTCCCCCGGGCGACGCTCTGCGTCCAGTGCAAGGCCAAGCAGGAACGCCGCTGACCGGGGCGACGCGGGGGGTCGGGCTTGCCGTACGCTCGACCCCGTAACGTCGCCTGACTCGTCGAGGTCGGCGACCACCGGCCCACTCTCCCCCGCCCTTCGGCTCCGGGGGACCCTCATCGGCAGCGGAGCGGATCATCAGTACGCAAGGTTCCCCCCAGACGCGGGACGAGTCCGTCCCGACCCCCGCCGAAGCCGTGGAGGAGGCCGTGGCCGAGCCCGGTGAGGTGACCGCTCCGGCGGAGCGCGAGGCGCCGAAGGGGCGTCGGCGGATCGGCGTCCTGCTGGGCGTCGCGCTGGTCGCCTTCCTGATCGACCTGGGGACCAAGCTGCTGGTGGTCGCCCGGCTGGAGAACCACGCGGCGATCAAGGTGATCGGCGACGTGGTGACCTTCCAGGTGATCCGCAACTCCGGCGCCGCCTTCGGGATGGGGCAGGCGCTGACCATCGTCTTCACGGTGATCGCCGCGTCCGTCATCGTGGTCATCTGGCGGATCGCCCGCCGGCTGTACAGCCTCCCGTGGGCGATCGCGCTCGGGCTGCTGCTCGGCGGGGCGCTGGGCAACCTCACCGACCGGCTCTTCCGCTCGCCGAGCGCGTTCCGCGGCCACGTCGTGGACTTCATCTCCGTCCAGCACTTCGCGGTCTTCAACCTCGCCGACTCGGCGATCGTCTGCGGCGGCATCCTGGTGGTGCTGCTCTCCTTCCGCGGCAGCAACCCGGACGGCACCGTCCACCAGCCGGCCGGCAAGGGCGGGAGCGGCAAGGGCGAGGCCGGTGTGGGCGACGCCGACGAGGACCGGCCCGGCCCGAGCGCGTAAGGGGCGGGTCCCGCGTCCGGCATACTCGTACGGGTGAGTACCGCAGCGCAGATCCGCAGCCTCCCCGTACCCGACGGCCTGGAGGGCGAGCGTCTCGACGCCGCCCTCGCCCGGATGTTCGGCTTCTCCCGGACGAAGGCCGCCGAGTTGGCCGCCGACGGCAAGGTGACGCTCGACGGCGCCCTGGCCGGAAAGTCGGACCGGGTCACCGCCGGCTCCTGGCTGGAGGTCGAGATCCCGGCCCCCGCCGCGCCCGTGCGGATCGTCGCCGAGCATGTCGAGGGCATGCGCATCGTCCACGACGACGAGGACATCGTGCTCGTCGACAAGCCGGTCGGCGTCGCCGCCCACCCCAGCCCCGGTTGGACCGGCCCGACCGTGATCGGCGGCCTGGCCGCCGCCGGCTACCGGATCTCCACCTCGGGCGCCGCCGAGCGCCAGGGCGTGGTGCACCGGCTCGACGTCGGCACCTCCGGGCTGATGGTGGTCGCCAAGTCCGAGCGCGCCTACACCGACCTCAAGCGGCAGTTCCACGACCGGGTGACCGAGAAGAAGTACCACACGCTGGTGCAGGGCCACCCGGACCCGATGAGCGGCACCGTGGACGCGCCGATCGGGCGCCACCCCAGCTCGGACTGGAAGTGGGCGGTCACCCGCGAGGGCAAGCCGTCCGTCACCCACTACGACCTGATCGAGGCGTACCGGGCCGCCTCGCTGCTCGACATCAAGCTGGAGACCGGCCGGACCCACCAGATCCGGGTGCACATGTCGGCGCTGCGCCACCCCTGCGTGGGCGACCTCACCTACGGCGCGGACCCGACGCTGGCCAAGCGGCTCGGGCTGACCCGGCAGTGGCTGCACGCGGTCTCGCTCGCCTTCGAGCACCCGGCCGACGGCGAGTGGGTGCAGTTCTCCAGCGAGTACCCGGAGGACCTGAGCAGGGCGCTGGACATCATCGCGGCGGAGAGCTGACATGAGCTCCTTCGCGGCGCGGATCCGGGTGGCCGAGGGCGAGGGCGACCTGGCGCTGGTGCGCGGTGTCCGGCACGAGGTGTTCATCGCCGAGCAGGGCGTGCCCGAGGAGCTGGAGTACGACGAGCTCGACGCGACCTCCGAGCACCTGCTCGCGGTCGGCCCGGAGGGCGAGCCGCTCGGCACCGCCCGGCTGATCCACGGCCCGCAGGCGCTCGCCCTCACCGGCGGGACGGCGGGCCGGGTGCTGCTCGGCCGGCTCGCGGTGGTGAAGGCGGCGCGCGGCACCGGGCTGGGCGCCGAGCTGGTCCGCGCGGTGGAGGCGGCCGGACGCGGGCGGGGCGCCCGCGAGGTCGAGCTGCACGCGCAGGTGCAGGCGCTGGGCTTCTACGAGCGGCTCGGCTACACGGCCGAGGGGCCGGTCTACGACGACGCCGGGATCCCGCACCGGACCATGACCCGGGTGCTCTAGGCCCGGACGGGACCTAGCCGGAGTCGGGGCGCTCCTCCGTGCGCAGCCGGGGGAGCGCGCCCGGGTGCTCGTCGCGCAGGTAGGCGACCAGCTGCTCGCGGACGGCGAAGCGCAGCAGGGCGGCGTCGTCGGGGGTGCGGGCGGTCATCGTGGCGCGGACCACCAGGGTGCTCGGGGTGGTGTCGGTGGCCTGGAGGGCCCACTCGGCGCCGTCCCAGAGCGGGTTGTGCTCCAGCCGCTCGTGCAGGGCGGCGCGCAGCCGGTCCACCGGGGTGGTGTGGTCGACGTGCAGGACGACCGAGGCGAGCAGGCCCGGGTCGCGGCGGGTCCAGTTCTCGAAGGGCTTGTTGACGAAGTACGAGACCGGGACGACCAGCCGGCGGTAGTCCCAGAGCCGGATCACCAGGTAGGAGAGGGTGATCTCCTCGACGGTGCCCTGCTGGCCGTCGACCACCACGGTGTCGCCGATCCGGACGGTGTCGCCGAAGGCGATCTGCAGGCCCGCGAAGAAGTTGCTCAGGGTGCCCTGGAGGGCGATGCCGGCCACGATGCCGAGGATGCCGGCGGAGGCGAGCAGGCCGGCCCCGATGGTGCGCATCGCGGAGAAGGTCAGCAGCATCATGGCGACGGTGACCACCACGATCACCGCGCTGGCCACCCGGCGGAGCATGCTGATCTGGGTGTGCACCCGCTGCACCCGGGCCGGGTCGTCGGCGACCGTCTCGTAGCGGCTGAGCACCGCCTCCAGGACGGCCGCCACCACCCGGACGGTGAGCCAGCCGACGGCGGCGAGCAGGCACAGCAGCACCAGGTGATGCAGGTTGTCGTCGTGCTGGTGGAAGATCCGCTCCAGTGGCGCGGCGGCGAGCAGCAGGGCCGACACGACCACGAGCTGCAGGGGGATCCGGCAGCGGCGCAGCAGCGGCCAGACGGCGGCGTCCGGGTGGCTCGCGGCGACGCGCTGGAGCACCTGGTCGACGATCCAGCCGATCACCAGGGTGGCGGCGATGGCGGCGAGCAGGGCGAGCAGCGGCCGGAGCACGGGCACCTCGTCGTCGGGCGGTGGGGTGGGACGTGCGTACGATACCCGGGCTTAACCGGGTGAATCGGGCGATTCGGCGCAGCCCGGCCCGGGCGGCTTTATCGGCTGCCTACCGGCGTGGCCGATACGATCACCGACCATGGAGCTCGGTGGGGCGTGGCGCCGGTGGCGAGGCCGCAAGGCGGCAGCCGGACGGAGAGTGCTGGCCGGTGCGGTGGCCCTGGTGGCCGTGGCCGGGGTGGGCACGGCGGTGGCCGTGACGGCGGGCGGGGACGAGGCGGTCCGGCAGGAGGATCGGTTCCTCAGCATGCCGGAGACACCCGGCAGTGACGCCCTGGTCCAGCTGGACACCTCGTTCTTCACCACCGGGACGGGCCCCCGCCCGGCGGTCCTGCTCGCCCACGGCTTCGGCGGCTCCAAGGAGGGCGAGCGCGAGCGCGCCCAGCAGCTCGCCCGGCAGGGCTACGCGGTGCTGACCTGGTCGGCGCGCGGCTTCGGCGACTCCGGCGGCCGGATCGGCCTCAACGCGCCCGACCGCGAGGTCGAGGACGTCCGGCACCTGGTCGACTGGCTGGCCCAGCGGCCCGAGGTGCGGCTGGACGGCCCGGGCGACCCGCGGGTCGGCATCACCGGCGCCTCGTACGGCGGGGCGGTGGCGCTGCTCGGCTCCGCGTACGACACCCGGATCGACGCCGTGGCCAGCCAGATCACCTGGTGGAACCTGGCCGACGCGCTGTTCCCCCAGGGCGTGCGGGGCTCGGGCGCGGTGGACGGCGTCTTCAAGAAGCTCTGGGCCGGCATCTTCTTCACCACCGGATCGGCGGGCGACCTCGGTCCCTCGGGCGGGGCGTCGCGCGGCGGCACCGGCCCGCAGCGGACCCCGGGCGAGGCGGCGGACGCGGCGGTCGGCTGCGGGCGCTTCCTGGACGAGCTCTGCCGGATGTACGACCGGGTCGCGACCGCCGGGCACGCCGATCCGGAGGCGGTGGCGCTGCTGGAGCGCTCCAGCCCGTCCTCGGTGGCCGGGCGGCTCAAGGCGCCCACCCTGGTCGTCCAGGGGCAGCAGGACTCGCTGTTCCCGCTCGACCAGGGCGATGCGATCGCCCGGGCGGTCGCGGCCAACGGCGCGCCGGTCGCGGTGGACTGGTTCGCCGGCGGCCACGACGGCGGCACCGACACCAGCGCCCGGGTGGACGACCGGGTCGGGGCCTGGTTCGACACCTATCTGAAGCAGGGCCCGAAGGGACCGGGCCCGGCCGGCGCGGACACCGGCCCGGCGTTCCGGGTCACCCGCACCGGTGGGGTCGACTCCACCGGGTTCCAGGCCGTGCTGCGCGGCGCCTCCGCCGACGCCTACCCGGGCCTGGCGGGCACCGGCGCGCGACAGGTCGAGCTGACCGGCGGTACGGCCGGCGCCGAGCAGGCCTTCGCCAATCCGCCCGGCGGCGCCCCGCCCAACATCTCCGGACTGCCCGGCATCGGCGCGCTCAGCCAGGCCGCCGCGCTCGGCGGCGGGCTCTCGCTGGACTTCCCCGGCCAGTACGCCGGGTTCGACTCCGCGCCGCTGGACCGGCAGCTGCACCTGACCGGGCAGCCGACGGTCGCGGTGAACGTCCGGGCCGACCGGCCGGACGCGGTGCTCTTCGCCAAGCTGTACGACGTCGCTCCGGACGGCACGCAGAGCCTGCCGCAGCAGTTGTCCGCACCGCTGCGGGTGACCGGCGCGGACGCGCCCGGCGGCAGGTCCGTCACGGTCGCGCTGCCCGCCGCGGACCACACCTTCGCCGCAGGGCACCGGCTGCGGCTGGTGCTCGCCTCGACCGACCTGGCGTACGCCTCGCCGGCCGAGCCGGCCACCTACCGGGCGGCCCTGACCGGTCCGCTCACCGTGCCGACCGTCGACGAGCTGGTCACCGAGGCCGCGCCGCTGCCCGCCCGGACCTGGGTGCTGCCGCTGGTCGCCGTCGCGGTGGCGGCCGCGCTGCTGCTGGTGCCGCGGCTGCGCCGGCGCGGGCGGACCGCGCGCGGTCCGGCCTACGACCCGGCGCTGGCCGGGGTGCCGCTGCAGATCACCGGCCTCGGCAAGCGCTACAAGGGCGCCACCGACCGGTACGCCGTCCGGGACGTGGGCTTCCGGGTGGAGCAGGGCCAGGTGCTCGGACTGCTCGGGCCCAACGGCGCCGGCAAGACCACCACGCTGCGGATGCTGATGGGCCTGATCCGGCCCGACGCCGGGGAGATCAGGATCTTCGGCCACCTGGTGCGCCCCGGCGCGCCGGTGCTCTCCCGGGTCGGCGCCTTCGTCGAGGGCGCCGGGTTCCTGCCGCACCTCAGCGGCCGGGCCAACCTGCGGCTGTACTGGCAGGCCACCGGCCGGCCGGAGGCGGACGCGCACCTGGCGGAGGCGCTCGCCATCGCCGGGCTCGGCGAGGCACTGGACCGGGCGGTCCGCACCTACTCGCAGGGCATGCGGCAGCGCCTGGCCATCGCCCAGGCCATGCTCGGCCTGCCGGACCTGCTGATCCTGGACGAGCCGACCAACGGACTCGACCCGCCGCAGATCCGCGAGATGCGCGAGGTGATGGTGCGCTACGCCGCCGCCGGGCGGACCGTCATCGTCTCCAGCCACCTGCTGGCGGAGGTGGAGCAGAGCTGCACCGACCTGGTGGTGATGGACCGCGGCCGGCTGGTCACCGCCGGCGCCGTCGCCGAGATCGTCGGCGCGGGCGAGCAGTTGCTGATCGGCACGCCCGCCTCGTTCGGGTCGGACGAGCTGGCGGCGGCCGCCGACAAGGTGGCCGCGCTGGCGGGCGTCGGCTCGGCGGAGCCGGCCGAGGGCGGGCTGCTGGTGCGGCTGGACGGCATGGCGGCCAGCCAGTTGCTGGCCGAGCTGGTGCGCCTGGGGGTGCCGGTGGAGCGGGCCGGACCGCACCGCCGACTGGAGGACGCGTTCCTGTCGCTGATCGGAGGTACGGAGTGAGCGCCGTCGTGTCACCGGACCACGCGTCCGGGTACCGGGCCGGCCGGACGCTGCCGCTGCGGGTCGAGGCCATGCGCCAACTGCGGCGCCGGCGCACCCTGGTGATCGGCGGGGTGCTGGCCGCGATGCCCTTCGTCATCCTGGCGGCGTTCCAGATCGGTGGCACGCCGGGCCGGGCCGACCGGACCAGCTTCGTCGAGCTGGCCACCGCCTCCGGCCCGAACTTCGCGACCACCCTGCTCTTCATGGGCACCGGCTTCCTGCTGGTGATCCCGGTCGCGCTGTTCTGCGGGGACACCGTGGCCTCGGAGGCCAGCTGGTCCTCGCTGCGCTACCTGCTGGCCGCGCCGGTGCCCCGGGCCCGGCTGCTGGCCCGCAAGTTCGTGGTGGGGCTGGCCTTCTCGGCGGCGGCCGTGGTGCTGCTGCCGGCGCTCGGCCTGCTGGTCGGCACCGCCGCGTACGGCTGGGGGGACCTCGAGCTGCCCGCGGGGGCGAGCCTGTCGGCGGGGGAGGCGCTGCCGCGGCTGGCGCTCGCGGTCGCGTTCGTCTTCCTGAGCGAGGTCGTGATCGCGGCGCTGGCGTTCTGGCTCTCCACCGCCACCGACGCGCCGCTGGGCGCGGTCGGCGGAGCGGTGTTCGCCTCGATCGTCACCGGGGTGCTGGACGCCGTCACCGCCCTCGGCGACCTGCGCGAATGGCTGCCCGCGCACTGGCAGTACGCGTGGGCGGACGCCCTGCAGCCGCAGTTGGAGTGGGGCGGCATGGTGCAGGGCGTCTCGCTGTCGCTCTCCTACGCGGTGGTGCTGCTGGCGCTGGCGTTCCGCGGGTTCGCCCGCAAGGACGTGGTGTCCTGAGGGGTGCGCCGGGCGGCGCACCCCTCGGGTGGGGTCACTTGACGGGCGAGTAGACCCGCTCGATCTGCTGGGTGCCGGACTTGGTGCGGTAGGAGCGCGTCCACTTGGTGGTGGCGTCCTTGCGGGTGCGGTCGGACAGCACGTAGTAGTCCATCTGCGTCTGGCCCGGGGTGATGTCCAGGACGCCGTAGCCGTGCGAGTCCAGGTCGACCCACTTGACGTGCGGATTGGCCGACTTGATCGCGGCGGCCGCCACCAGCGAGAGGGTCTGCGGGGCGACCTTGAGGACGTCGTCGATGTTGTCCGACGTCACCGAGGTGACCACGAACTCGGTGGCCGCGCTGCCGGAGAGCGGGTAGGTGGCGGCCTCGTGCGGGACGTCCGACGCCCAGGCGGAGTGGATGTCGCCGGTCAGGAAGACGGTGTTGGTGATGCCGTTCGACTTGAGGTGGCCGAGCAGCTCGCGGCGGTCGTGGGTGTAGCCGTCCCACTGGTCGGTGTTGACCGCGAGGCCCTCGCCGGGCAGGCCGAGCAGCTTGGCCAGCGGGCGCAGCAGGTAGTCGGGCAGCGAGAAGAAGGCGACCGGGGAGATCATCACCTCGTTGCCGATCAGCCGCCAGGTGGTGTCGGAGGCGGCGAGCCCGGCCTTCAGCCAGTCCATCTGGGCGCGGCCGGTGAGGCTGCGGTCGGCCGAGTCGACGTCGCCGTTGCCGACCTTGACCTGCTCCGAGCGGAACGAGCGCTGGTCCATCAGGTGGAGGTCGGCCAGCTTGCCGTAGCGCAGGCGGCGGTAGGTGGTGCCGGCGATCGAGGGGCGGACCGGCATCCACTCGAAGTAGGCCTGCTTGGCGGCGGCCATCCGGTCGGCCCAGTCGCCCTCGGTGCCGGGGGTGTGGTTCTCGGCGCCGCCGGACCAGGCGTCGTTGGCGAACTCGTGGTCGTCCCAGATCGCGATGGTCGGGACCTGCGCGTGCAGCGCCTGGAGGTCCTCGTCGGTCTTGTAGCGGCCGTGCCGGGTGCGGTAGTCGGCGAGGGAGAGGATCTCGTGGGCGGGGGCGTGCGGGCGCACGACCGTGCCGCGGGCGCAGAACTCGCCGGTCTTGTACTCGTAGATGTAGTCGCCGAGGAAGAGGAAGGCGTCCAGGTCGCCGCGGGCGGCGAGGTGGCGGTAGGCGGAGAAGTAGCCGGCCTCCCAGTTGGCGCAGGACGCGACGCCGAGGCGCAGGCGGGCGAGGGCGGCGTCGGTGGCCGGGGTGGTGTGGGTGCGGCCGACCGGGGAGGCGGTGCCACCGGCGGTGAAGCGGTACCAGTAGAGGGTGTCCGGGGTCAGGCCGCGGACGTCGGCCTTGACGGTGTGGTCGGCGGCGGCGGTGGCGGTCACCGTGCCGCTCGCCGCGATCCGGGTGAAGCCCTTGTCGGTGGCGAGCTCCCAGCGGACCTCGGTGTCGGGGCCGGCGGCGGAGCCGGGGACGGCGTCGGGGGTCGGGGTGACCCTGGTCCAGAGCAGGATGCCGTCGGGGAGCGGGTCGCCGGAGGCGACCCCGTGGAGGAACTGGGGGGCGGTCGCGGCCGAGGCCGCGGAGCCGAACGCGAGCGGCAGGGCGGCGGCGCCGGCCACGATCGCGGAGGCCTTCAGCACCTGGCGGCGGTGCGGGCGGGCAGCAGTCATGTCATCGACAAGGTCAGTCACGGCCGACAGGCTACCGGGCAGTAATGAGCTGTTCCATATGTTGAACTGACTGTTTGTCGCCGATTCACCGGCGCGTGACGTCCCGCCACCGGGGCGCGGGCGGGATGCCACCCGGCGGCCATGCGCGATGATGGGGGGAGCCCCTGCCCACCCTGCAAGGAAGTTCGACCGTGGCCCAGATCCTGCTCCTCCACTCCGTCTACGGCCTGCGCCCCGCCGTCCACGCCGCCGCCGACCGGCTGCGCGCCGCCGGGCACACCGTGCACACCCCGGACCTGTTCGACGGGAAGACCTTCGACGACGTCGAGGAGGGCATGGCGTACAAGGAGGAGCTCGGCAGCGACGAACTGCTGCGCCGGGCCGTCGGCGCCGCCGCCCCGTTGCTGGGTCCGGACGCCGCGCTCGTCTACGCCGGCCTCTCGCTCGGCGGCTCGCTCGCCCAGAACCTGGCGCTCGCCGACGAGAAGGCGCTCGGCCTGCTCCTCCTGCACGGCACCTCCGACATCCGCGAGGACGCGGCCACCTCGATCCCGGTCCAGCTGCACATCGCCGAGCCGGACCCGTTCGAGCCGGAGGACTGGCTGAACGCCTGGTACCTGGGCATGCGCAAGGCCGGCGCCGACGTCGAGGTGCACCGCTACCGGGGCGCCGGGCACGTCTACACCGACCCGGAGCTGGCCGACTACGACGCCGAGGCGGCCGAGCAGACCTGGGCGGTCGCGCTGGACTTCCTGGCGGAGCTGGACGAGCACACGGCCTGAGGCGGTCCCGTACGGGCGGGCGGGAGGGTGGGTCACGCGGGAAGCCGGTCGCGCCGACGTCCCGTGCGGGCGGCCCTGCGCGGCGGGAGAGGATGGGTCCATGGCGATGGGTGACGGGCGGTACGCGCCGGCGGCGACGATGATCGGCTTGGTGCAGCGGGGGCGGGGGCTCGGCGCGCGGATGGCGGAGGAGAACCCGGTGGCCGCCGCCGAGCTGGTGTACGGGTGCGTCCGGTGGGACTGGCGGTGGGCGCCCGGCGATCAGCGGGCGCTGTACCTGGCGCGGCTGGTCAGGGACCTGGCGCTGCCGCTCGGGCCGGTGGTGGACCTCCTGGCCGGGGAGAAGGACGTCTGCGAGCGGGCCGTCGGAGTGCTGGAGCTGCTGGCGCTCGACGGCTCGGCGCAGGCGCGGGAGGCGTTGCGGGCGTACGTCCGGGACGGCGAGCACCGGGTCGTCGCCGTGGAGCCGGTGGCGGCGCCGCCGAGCGCCCGTGCCCGGCCGGAGGCGCCGGCCGAGCGCGGGGCGGAAGAGGACGTTCCCGCGCTGGTGGCCGGGTTGGAGCGGGACTGGGTGGAGCGCACCTGGTGCGGGCCGGTGGACACGGCGCGCGGGCTGGCGAGGTTCGGGTCCGGGGCCCGGGACGCCGTCTCGCTGCTGCGGCGGTTCTGGCTCTGGACGCCGCACTCGTACGAACGCGTGGGCTACCTGGAGGCGTTGGCGGAGATCGATCCGACCGGCCTGGACGAGGTGTACGTGGAGTGCCTCTGGGACTGCGAGGACGACGCCCGGCTGCTCGGCGTGCGGCGGGCACCGGACGGGCCCGCCGTCCGGGAGCGGCTGGCGTACCTGAGGGACGATCCGCTGGAGGCGCCGGAGGTCGGGGCCGCCGCCGGGCAGCGGCTGGCGGCCCCGACCCCGTAGGGCCTACAGGCCGGGGATGCGGCCGTTGCGGTAGAGGTCGACGAAGAGCTGGTGGTCCTGGCGGGCCCGGGCGCCGTAGGCGTGGGCGAAGTCGACCAGCATCGCGGTGAAGCCGGCCTCGTCGCGGGCGACGGCGGCGTCGATGGCGTGCTCGGTGGAGAACGGCACCAGGGTGTGGCCGCTGGAGGACTCGTCGGCGGCGGCGTGCATGGTGGCGGTGGCGCGGCCGAGGTACTCGGTGACGGCGAGCAGCTCGTCCAGCTCGTTGAGGTCGGTCCAGTCGAGGTCGGTGGTGTAGGGGGAGACCTCGGCGACCAGCTGGCCGCGCCCGCGCAGGGTGGTGTGGCCGAGCCACGGGTCGCTGTGCGCCTGGAGGGCGCGCTGGGAGATGACCGTGCGGTGGCCCTCGTGCTCGAAGTAGCCGGCGATCGCCGGGTCGGTGACGTGCCGGGCGACGGCGGGCGACTGGCCCTGCTTCATGTAGATGATCACGTCGTTCTCCAGCGCGTCGGTGTGGCCCTCCAGCAGCAGGTTGTAGGAGGGCAGGCCGGCGCTGCCGATGCCGATGCCGCGGCGGCCCACGACGTCCTTGACCCGCAGCGACTCCGGGCGGGTGCGGGAGGCGGGCGGCAGGGTGGCGAGGTAGGCGGCGAAGGCCTCCAGCACCTCGGCCCGGGTCGGCTCGTCCAGCTCGATCGCGCCGCCGCCGGTGCGGAAGCGGCGTTCGTACCCCTCGACGACGGTCTCGGACTCCAGCAGCGCGACCCGGGTCTGCAGCCGGGCCCGGCGCAGGGTGTCCAGGATCGGGCCGGTGGCGGTGTCCAGGGTGAAGGGGGCGGCGTCGCCGGAGGAGACGTGGGCGGCGATCCGGGCCCGGTAGGCGGTGGCGAAGGCGGTGACCAACCGGGTGATCGTCGTGTCGGACAGCGCCTTGGCGTAGCCGATCAGGGCCAGCGAGGCGGCGAGCCGCTGGACGTCCCAGGTGAAGGCGCCGACGTAGGCCTCGTCGAAGTCGTTGACGTTGAAGACCAGCCGGCCCTCGGCGTTCAGGTAGGTGCCGAAGTTCTCGGCGTGCAGGTCGCCGTGGATCCAGACCCGGCTGGTGCGCTCGTCCAGGAAGCCGGCGCCGTACCCGGCGAACGGGCCGTCGGCGACGTCGGCGTAGTAGAGCCCGGCGGTGCCCCGGTAGAAGGCGAAGGCGGAGGCGGCCATCTTGCGGAACTTCACCCGGAACGCCGCCGGGTCCTTGGCGAGCAGGTCGCCGAAGGCCGTGTCGAAGACGCTCAGGACAGTCTCGGCGCGGTGGCCGGCGGAGGGCTGCGGGTGGGACATGAGAGGGGGTCCTTTGCGGCGAGTGGGCGGCCTGGGACTTCTGTGACCGGAGGCTAGAGTAGGAGCGTGAACGTGTGAGAGCCGGTCCGGGCCCCGATGGCGGCTCGGACCACATATGTTTCCAGGCACCTTCGTGACCTGTGCGTTCGCCGGCCAGCCAGACAGCACCAGCCTCCGGAGGCCCCGCCTTGAGCGATCAGCCGTACGCGCACCTGCACGTCCACACCGAGTACTCGATGCTGGACGGGGCGGCCCGGTTGAAGCAGCTCTTCAAGGAGGTCGAGCGGCTGGGTCAGACCCATGTCGCGATGACCGACCACGGCAACATGTACGGCGCGGCCGAGTTCCACAAGCAGGCCGCCGCCGCCGGGATCACCCCGGTGATCGGCATCGAGGCGTACGTCGCTCCCGAGGCGCGCACCAACACCAAGCGCGTCCTCTGGGGCCAGCCGCACCAGAAGCGGGACGACGTCTCGGCGTCCGGCGCGTACACCCACAAGACCATCTGGGCCCGGAACAAGGAGGGCCTGCACAACCTCTTCAAGCTGACCTCGCGCTCCTACGCCGAGGGCTGGCTGGTGAAGTGGCCCCGGATGGACAAGGAGATCATCGCCGAGCACGCGGCCGGCCTGATGGCCACCACCGGCTGCCCCTCCGGCGAGGTGCAGACCCGGCTGCGGCTCGGCCAGTTCGACGAGGCGCTCAAGTCCGCCGCCGACTACCGGGAGATCTTCGGCCGGGAGAACTACTTCCTGGAGCTGATGGACCACGGGCTGGACATCGAGAAGCGGGTCCGCGACGGGTTGCTGGAGATCGGCCGGAAGCTGGACATCCCGCCGGTGGTCACCAACGACTCGCACTACACCACCGAGTCCGACGCCGGCGCGCACGACCTGCTGCTCTGCGTCCAGACCGGCAAGAACCTCTCCGACCCGGACCGCTTCCGCTTCGACGGCACCGGCTACTACATCAAGTCGGCCGCCGAGATGTACGCGCTGGACTCCTCGGACGCCTGGCAGGAGGGCTGCCGCAACAGCCAGCTGCTGGTCGCCTCGCGGGTCGACACCGCGGGCATGTTCGAGTTCAGGAACCTGATGCCGCGGTTCCCGATCCCGGAGGGCTTCGAGTCCGAGGCGGACTTCTTCAGGGCCCAGGTGTGGAAGGGCATGGACTGGCGCTTCCCGGGCGGGTACGACGAGGAGCACCGCAAGCTCGCCGAGTACGAGATGGACACCATTGTCCAGATGGGGTTCCCGGCGTACTTCCTGGTCGTCGCCGACTTCATCATGTGGGCCAAGAGCCAGGGCATCGCGGTGGGCCCCGGCCGCGGCTCGGCGGCCGGCTCGCTGGTCGCCTACGCGATGGGCATCACCGACCTCGACCCGATCCCGCACGGCCTGATCTTCGAGCGCTTCCTCAACCCCGAGCGCATCTCCATGCCCGATGTCGACATCGACTTCGACGAGCGCCGGCGCGGCGACGTGATCCGGTACGTGACGGAGAAGTGGGGCTCCGACAAGGTCGCCATGATCGTCACGTACGGCACCATCAAGGCGAAGGCCGCCATCAAGGACTCCTCGCGCGTCCTCGGCTACCCCTACGCGATGGGCGACCGGATCACCAAGGCGATGCCGCCGGACGTCATGGGCAAGGGCATCCCGCTCTCCGGCATCACCGACTCCTCGCACCCGCGCTACGGCGAGGCCGGCGAGATCCGCGGGCTGTACGAGAACGACCCGGACGTCCGCAAGGTGATCGACACCGCACGCGGCATCGAGGGCCTGATCCGCCAGCCCGGTGTGCACGCGGCCGGCGTCATCATGTCCTCCGAGCCGCTCACCGACCACATCCCGGTCTGGACCCGGCACACCGACGGCGTCACCATCACGCAGTTCGACTACCCCACCTGTGAGGGGCTCGGGCTCCTCAAGATGGACTTCCTCGGCCTGCGCAACCTCACGATCATGGACGACGCCGTCAAGGCGATCGAGAAGAACAAGGGCATCAAGATCAACCTGCTTGATCTGCCCCTGGACGACAAGCCCACCTACGAACTGCTGGCGCGCGGTGACACGCTCGGCGTCTTCCAGCTCGACGGCGGGCCGATGCGTTCGCTGCTGCGCCTGATGAAGCCCGACAACTTCGAGGACATCTCCGCCGTCCTCGCGCTGTACCGACCGGGCCCGATGGGTGTCAACTCGCACACCAACTACGCGCTGCGCAAGAACGGCCAGCAGGAGATCACCCCGATCCACCCGGAGCTGGAGGAGCCCCTGGCGGAGATCCTGGAGCCGACGTACGGCCTGATCGTCTACCAGGAGCAGGTGCAGAAGGCCGCGCAGATCCTGGCCGGGTACACGCTCGGCCAGGCCGACCTGCTGCGCCGGGCCATGGGCAAGAAGAAGAAGGAGATCCTGGAGGCCGAGTTCGTCCCGTTCCAGCGGGGCTGCCGCGCGCACGGTTACTCGGACGCGGCGATCCAGGCGGTGTGGGACGTCCTCGTCCCCTTCTCCGGCTACGCGTTCAACAAGGCGCACACCGCCGGGTACGGGCTGGTCTCGTACTGGACGGCGTACCTCAAGGCCAACTACCCGGCCGAGTACATGTCCGGCCTGCTGACGTCGGTCAAGGACGACAAGGACAAGTCGGCGGTCTACCTCAACGAGTGCCGCAAGATGGGCATCCAGGTGCTCCCGCCGGACGTGAACGAGTCGGACTCCGACTTCACCCCGCACGGGGACACCCTCGTCCGGTTCGGCCTCACCGCCATCCGCAACGTCGGCGGGCCGGTGGTGGAGTCGATGATCCGCACCCGGAAGGCGAAGGGGAAGTTCGCCTCCTTCCCCGACTTCCTGGAGAAGGTGGAGTCGGTGGTCTGCAACAAGCGGACCGTCGAATCGCTCATCAAGGCGGGCGCGTTCGACTCGCTCGGGCACACCCGCAAGGGGCTGACCGCGCAGTTCGAGCCGATGATCGACAACGTCGTCGGGGTCAAGCGCAAGGAGGCGGAGGGCCAGTTCGACCTCTTCGGTGGCGACGTGGTCAGCGACGAGCCGAGCTTCGGGCTGGACGTGGTCTTCTCCGAGGAGGAGTGGGACAAGGCCTTCCTGCTCACCCAGGAGCGGGAGATGCTCGGCCTCTACGTCTCCTCGCACCCGCTGCACGGCATCGAGCACCTCCTCGCCGACAAGGCGGACTGCGCGGTGGCCGACCTCGCGGAGCGGCCGGACGGCTCCGTCGTCACCATCGGCGGCATCATCTCGGGCCTCCAGCGGAAGATGACCAAGCAGGGCAACGCCTGGGCGATCGCCACCGTCGAGGACCTGGCCGGCTCGATCGACTGCATGTTCTTCCCGGCCAGCTACCAGCTGGTCTCCTCCCAACTCGTCGAGGACGCCGTGGTGTTCGTCCGCGGCAAGGTGGACAAGCGGGAGGACGTGCCGCGGCTGATGGGCATGGAGCTCGCGGTGCCCGACCTGACGAACGTCGCGGCCCAGCTGCCGATCACCCTCACCATCGCGGAGAGCCGGCTCAACCCGGCGGTGGTGACCCGCCTCGGCGAGGTGCTGGCCCACCACAAGGGGAGCACCGAGGTGCACGTCCACCTCCGGCGCGGTGACAGCACCACCGTGCTGCGGCTGGACCGGCACCGGGTGAAGTCCGACCCGGCGCTGTTCGGGGACCTCAAGCAGCTGCTCGGGCCGAGCTGCCTGGCGAACTGAGAGCGGGCGGACCCTAGAGTGCTCCGCCGCCGAGACCGGGCGGGACGGCGGTGTGCAGGGCCGAGACGAAGGCCGAGATCGCCGGGTGCGAGCCCGCGCCCGCGCGGAAGGCGGCGCGGGTGCGGCGGTACATCGGCAGCCGGGTGAGGACGACGCCCGGCGGGGGCTGCGCGGTGCCCAGTTGCGGGACCAGGGCCACCCCCTGGCCGGCCGCCACCAGGGCCAGCACCGTCGCGAAGTCGTCGATCTGGTGCCGGATCCGGGGGGCGAAGCCGGTGCTCTCGCAGGCCCGGACGGCCATGGCGTGGCAGAGGGTGCCCCGCGGCGACATGATCCAGGGCGCGTCGCGCTGCTCGGCGACGGTGCCGGCCGCCCGGGCCGCGAGGTACATCGGCTCGGTGAACACCGGGCGGGTCACCGCCAGGCCGGGCTCCGGGTCGGCCGGCACCAGGTCGTACTCGTGCACCAGCGCCACGTCCAGCTCGCCCGCGCGCAGCGCCGCGGCCACCGCCGCCGGGTCCACCTCCGTCACCATCGGCTCCAGGCCCGGGTGCCAGCCGGACAGCTCGGCGAGCACCGCCGGGATCACCGCCCGGGCCGCCGACGGGTAAGTGCCGATCCGCAGCGGGCCGGCCAACCCCTGCCTGGCGTGGGCGAGTTCGGCATCCGCCTGCTCCAATCGGGCCAGCACCGCCTCGGCGTGCCGGACGAGGCCCAGCGCGGCCGGGGTCAGCGCGACCCGCCGCCCGGTGCGCTCCAGCAGCGGGACACCGGCCTCCTTCTCCAGGACGGACAGCTGCTGGGAGACCGCCGAAGGGCTGAACGAGAGGGCCTCGGCGACGGCGGCGATGGTGCCGAGGTGGGCGAGTTCGCGCAGCAGGCGCAGGCGTCGGACGTCGAGCATCGGCCCAGCTTATGAGAAGCGTCGGAAATCTGAACTGGACCTGCGGGATCGGCGGGCCGCAGGATCGTGGGCATGGAACACACGGTCCTCAAGGGCATCTACGTCCCGCTGGTCACCCCGTTCGCCGAGGACGGCTCGGTGGCGCTGGACGCACTGGAGAAGCTGGCCGGCTCGGTGCTGGACGACGGCGCGGCCGGGTTGGTCGCACTCGGCACCACCGGCGAGCCGGCCACCCTGAGCGCGGACGAGCGGCGCGCGGTGACCGAGGTCTGCGCGGCGGTCTGCGCCGAGCGCGGCGCGCAGCTGGTGGTCGGTTCGGGCGGGCCCGGCACCGGGGCGGCGGCCGAGGAGCTGGCCGCCCTGGCCGCCCGGGTGCCGGGGGTGGCGGCCGCGCTGGTCACCGTGCCGTCCTTCGTGCGCCCGGGCGAGGCCGGTACGGTCGCGCACTTCCGGGCGCTGGCCGCGGCGAGCCCGGTGCCGCTGGTCGCGTACCACATCCCGTACCGGACCGGGCAGCAGCTGACGGTCGGCGCACTGCGTCAGGTCGCCGCCGTGCCGGGCGTGGTGGGCGTCAAGTACGCGACCGGCGGGCTGGACCAGGACGCCGTGGAGCTGCTGGCCGACCCGCCCGCGGGGTTCGCCGTCCTGGCGGGGGAGGACCCCTTCCTCGCGCCGATGCTGGCGCTCGGCGCCGCCGGCGGCATCCTGGCCTCGGCCCACCTGGCCACCGCGCGCTTCGTCGAGCTGGCCGCCGCCTGGGAGCGCGGGGACGTGCCGCGGGCCCGGGCCCTGGGGCACCGGCTGACCGCGCTGACGGTGGCCGCCTTCGCCGCGCCCAACCCGGCCGTGGTCAAGGGCGTGCTGCACGCCCAGGGCCGGATCCCCACCCCGGACGTCCGGCTGCCGCTGCTGCCGGCCGGCCCGGCGGAGGTCGCCGCGGCACTGGAGCTGGCGACCGCTCTGGGCACCGATCCGGGCACTGGTCTGGACCACTAGCTCTCACACCGTGGAATACCAGGTCGCCCCGCCCGGGTGACAAGGCATGATGGGCGGAGTGCGGCTGTGACCAGCAACATCAAGAGGAGTAGTCGGATATGAAGATCGGCATTGTCGGGGCCACCGGCCAGGTCGGCGGCGTGGTCCGCGAGATCCTGGCGGAGCGCAACGTCGCGGTGGAGCAGCTGCGGCTGTTCGCCTCGGCCCGTTCGGCCGGGCGCACGCTGCCCTGGCAGGGCACCGAGATCACCGTCGAGGACGCGGCCACGGCCGACTACACCGGCCTGGACATCGTGATCTTCTCGGCGGGCGGCTCCACCTCCAAGGCCCTCGCCCCCAAGGCGGCCGCGGCCGGCGCCGTCGTGATCGACAACTCCTCGGCCTGGCGCCGCGACCCCGACGTCCCGCTGGTCGTCTCCGAGGTCAACCCCGGCGCCATCGCGAACCGCCCCAAGGGCATCATCGCCAACCCGAACTGCACCACCATGGCCGCCATGCCGGTGCTGCGCCCGCTGCACGACGAGGCCGGCCTCGCCGCGCTGGTCGTCTCCACCTACCAGGCCGTCTCGGGCAGCGGCGTGGCCGGGGTGGCCGAGCTCCAGGACCAGGCCGCCAAGGTCGTCGACGGCGCTTCGGCGCTCGCCCACGACGGCTCCGCGGTCGAGTTCCCCGAGCCCAAGGTCTACAAGCGCCCGATCGCCTTCAACGTGCTGCCGCTGGCCGGCTCCATCGTCGACGACGGTTCCAACGAGACCGACGAGGAGCAGAAGCTCCGCCACGAGAGCCGCAAGATCCTCGGCATCCCCGAGCTGAAGGTGGCGGGCACCTGCGTGCGCGTCCCGGTCTTCTCCGGTCACTCGCTGCAGATCAACGCCCGCTTCGAGCGCCCGATCAGCCCCGAGCGCGCGGCCGAGCTGCTCGCCGGCGCCCCCGGCGTCGAGCTGAGCGAGATCCCCACCCCGCTCCAGGCCGCGGGCCGGGACCCGAGCTTCGTCGGCCGCATCCGCGTCGACGAGACGGTGGAGAACGGGCTGTCGCTGTTCGTCTCCAACGACAACCTGCGCAAGGGCGCCGCGCTCAACGCCGTCCAGCTGGCCGAACTGGTCGCCGCCGAGCTCAAGGGCTGAGTCCGCGGTCGCACCCGGCGGGCCCCGTCCTCGGACGGGGCCCGCTTCGCGTCCGGGGGCCTCGGGGCCCGCTTCGCGTCCGGGGGCCTCGGGGCCCGCTTCGCGTCCGGGGGCCTCGGGGCCCGCTTCGCGTCCGGGATCCGCCGCGGCCGGCTGTTGCCGGACCGCGACATCCCCCGAGATTCACCGGGCGAACCAGGGGTAAAGGTGACCCAACGATCGGGCGGTTGCGGGCACCCCTCACCCCGTGGGCCCGAGCGCCGGGCGGACCGCGCCCACCCGGCAGCGCCGCACCGGCGACGCCGGACCCCGAGGGCGAGCGAAAAGAGGTGCGCGATGGACCGCTGTGTCGTCCTGGTGGACGCCGGTTACCTGCTGGGCGCCGCCGCCAGCCTGCTCGCCGGTGACCCGTCCCGGTCCCGCGTCAGTGTCGACCACACCGCGCTCATCACCGCCCTGCGCGAGCGCGCCGAGGCCGAGACCGGTCTGCCGCTGCTGCGGATCTACTGGTTCGACGCCGCCCCCGACCGCCGTCCGATGCCCGAGCACCGCCGGCTGAGGGTCCTGCCGCGGGTCACCGTCCGGCTCGGCGCCCTCACCCGGGCCGAGGGCCGCTGGGTGCAGAAGGGCGTGGACGCCGCGATGCACGCCGAACTCTCCGAACTCGCCCGCAACCGGGCCTGCGCCGACGTCGTGCTGATCACCGGCGACGGGGACCTGCTGCCCGGCATGATGTCCGCCAAGGAGCACGGCGTGGTCGTCCACCTCTGGGCGCTGCAGGCCGCCGACGGCGACTTCAACCAGTCCGAGGACCTGGTCGGCGAGGCCGACGAGCGGCGGGTGCTCGACCGGGAGTGGATCGAGGGCTCGTTCAGCCTGCGCGACACCGCCACCGCCTTCCCCGCCCCCGGGCCCCGCCACGAGATCGCCAAGATCCTGGCCGCCCCGCCCGCGGCCGTGGCGTCCGCGGTCCGGCCCGCCGCCGTGCCCGCGTCCGCCGAGGTGCCGGTGGCGAACGGGCGCTCCGCCGGGACGGCCACCGCGCTCAAGGTCGTCCCGACGCCCAAGGACCTCGCCGGGCGCGCCGTCGCCCCCCAGCCCACGACGGCGGCGCACCCCACCGGACCGGTGCTGCGCTGGTCCTCCGACCGGGGCTGGGTCGAGCGGCCCGCCGCCGAGCCCGCCGTCACCGCCGGGGACGGCCTGCCCACCCTCGCCCAGCTGACCACCGCCGAGCAGCGCTGGGCCGACCGGGAGGAGGACATCACCACCATCGGCGGCGACGCGCACGAGGTCGGTCAGGTGTTCGCCCGCCGCTGGACGGAGCGGCTCGGCGACGTCGAACGGCTCACCGTGCTCTGGCCCGACTACCCGCGCATCCCGCACCGGGTCGACGGCGAGCTGCTCCGCTACGCCGCCCGGTTCGGCCTGCTCGCGCACAAGGACGACCAGATCGACGAGCACGACCGGTACGCCATCCGGGCGGGTTTCTGGAAGGAGCTGGCCGGCCGGGTCCCCGGTGGGGACCTCGTCGTCGACGACTGACCGCGGCTCCGGTTCCGGGGGATCAGGCCCCCTTGTCCGGTTACCGGTGTCCACCGCGTAGAGTCTTCGCTCGTGAGCGAGGGCAACGAGCGGAGCGTCGACAGGGACGTGATCCGCGAAGCGACCGCTCAGTGGAGCGAGGCGGGCGGATGAGCGAGACGGCCGGGCGGGCACCCCGGGAGGCCTCGCCGTGCTGCGCCGTACGCGACCTGGTCAAGACCTACCGTTCCGGGCGCGGCGCCGGTGCCACCGGGATCCGGGCCAACGACGGCATCAGCCTGACCGTCCGGCAGGGCGAGATCTTCGGGCTCCTGGGGCCCAACGGGGCCGGCAAGTCCACGCTGGTCCGCCAGCTCACCGGTCTGCTGCGGCCCGACTCCGGCTCCATCGAGCTGCTCGGCCACGACGTGGTCCGCCACCCCGAGCGGGCCGCCCGGCTGCTGGGCTACCTCGGCCAGGAGTCCACCGCGCTGGACGAGCTGACGGTGGCCCTCGCCGCCGAGACCACCGGGCGGCTGCGCGGCCTCAGCCGGGCCCGGGCCCGGGCCGAGGCCGCCGACGTGCTCACCGAACTCGCCCTGGAACCGCTCGCCCACCGGCCGCTCGCCAAGCTCTCCGGCGGCCAGCGCCGCCTGGCCTGCTTCGCCGCCGCGCTGGTGGGGGAGCGGCCGTTGCTGGTGCTGGACGAGCCGACCAGCGGCATGGACCCGGTCGCCCGCCGCGCCGTCTGGAGCGCCGTCGACCGCCGTCGGGCCGAGCAGCGGACCACGGTGCTGCTGGTCACCCACAACGTGATCGAGGCCGAGACCGTGCTGGACCGGGTCGCGGTGGTGGACGAGGGCCGCGTGATCGCCTGCGACACCCCCGGCGGGCTCAAGGCACTGGTGGACGGCGACGTCCGGCTGGACCTGGTCTGGCGGGACGAGGCGCCGATGGCGGTGCCCGCCGTCGCCGCGCTCGCCGAGCGGGCCGAGCGCACCGGCCGGCGCTGGACCGTGCGCACCACCCCCGAACGGGCCCGCGAACTGGTCGCCGCCGTCACCACCGGCCCGGCCTTCGCCGCGCTGGACGACTTCACCCTGGCCACCCCGAGCCTTGAGGACGCCTACCTCAAGCTGGGCGGCCGCCATGGAGGACTGGCCAAGTGACGCTGCTCTCGGTGCCGCCGCAGACCGCCGGGGTCGCGGACGGCGGGCCCGCCCCGCTGGCCCCCGCCGCCCGGCTGCTGCCCGCGCTGGCCGCCGTCTACCGGGCGCAGCTGGCCCGGGCCAAGGTGGCCCGCATCCCGCTGCTGTTCGTGGCGACCTTCCAGTCGCTCGGCATCCTGGTGATGATGCGCGGCGTCGTCGACCCGGGGCAGACCTCGGCCGCGCGTTCGGTGGTGGCCGGCTCCAGCGTGCTGGTGGTGGCCTTCGTGGCGCTCAACCTGCTGGCCCAGTACTTCGGCCGGCTGCGGGCCACCGGCGGGCTCGACCACTACGCGACGCTGCCCGTCCCGGCGGCCTCGGTGGTCCTCGGCGCGGCCGCCGCGTACGCCTCGTTCACGCTGCCGGGCACCCTGGTGACGGCCGTCGCCGGGGCGTGGATGTTCGGGCTCCCGATGGGGCAGCTCTGGGTGCTGCTCGCGGTGGTGCCGCTGGCCGGGGCGGCGCTGTCCGGGCTCGGCGCGGCCTGCGGGCTGCTGGCGCCCAAGCAGGAGATCGCCACCATGCTGGGGCAGCTCGGCATGTCGGCGGCGCTGCTGCTGGGCGTGCTCCCGGTGGACCACCTGCCGCAGCCGGTGCTCTGGCTGCGCGACCTGCTGCCCTCCACGTACGGCGTGGAGGCCTTCGCCCGGACCTTCGCGGCCGACCCGGACTGGGCGGCGGTGGCGGGGAACCTGGCGGTCTGCGCGGGGGTGGGCGTGGTGTCGCTGGCGGTGGCCACCTGGGCGTACCGGCGGGCCACCACCCGCTAGGGGTCTGCCGTCGGCCGGGCCCGGCCGACCGGGTGGCGGGTCCGTTCGGGCGGCGATCGTGAAACGATGGGCCCGTGACCGTACCGAACACACCTCCGGATCCCCTGCGCGCCGCCGCGGGCACCGACGCGGACGCCGCCGCCCCTGGTCCGGCCGCCGGCCCGAACCCGTACGCGCCGCCGCCCGTGGACCAGGCCGTCCTGCGCGCCGCGGACCGGCGGGCGCCGCTGGAGCGGCTGTTGCCCGAGCTGAAGGTCGGCGCGGTCACGGTGCTGGCCTGCCTGGTGCTGGGTCTGGTGATGGCGGTGCTCTGGGCCTGGCTGGCGCCGAAGGTGCCGCTGGTGGTCGACGGCAACAAGATCCTCTACGGCGACCCGGAGGGCGAGCAGCGGGCCGGGGCCGACAGCGTCTTCGTGCTGATCGGGCTGGGCATGGGCATCGTGACCGCGCTCGGCGCGTTCCTGTTCACCCGGCGGCGCGGCGGCGGGATCGCGGTGGCGATCGCCCTCGCGATCGGCGGTCTGCTGGCCTCGGTGGGCGCCTGGGGCCTGGGCCGGCGGCTCGGGCCGGCGAGCGACCTCGTCGCCGAGGCCCGGCGGGTCGGCAACGGCGGCCACTTCGACGCCGACATCGACCTCGGGGCCTACGGCGCGCTGCTGGCCTGGCCGATGGCCGCGATGGTGGTGCTGCTGGCGCTCTCGGCCGCCTTCGGCAAGCGTGAGGAGGACCCGCCGCCGTACTGGGCGGGCCCGTACGGCGTGCAGCGGCCCGTGGACGGGCAGCCGGGCGTGCCCGGCGGGTCGTTCCACCCGGGCCCGGCGGGGGAGCACCCGGGCCCGGCGGACCGGCCGCACCCGGGTGACCGGCCGCCGCAGGACCGCACGCCCTGACGGCGCACCGGGCGGGGCCGGTCCGGTGACCCGGCGGGTCAGCGGCCGATCGGGGCGGTCACCGCGCCGGTGAGGCCGACCAGGTCGGCCGGGGCCAGCTCGACCTCCAGCCCCCGCCGGCCGGCCGAGACGTACACCGTGGCGTGGGCGAGCGCGCTGTCGTCCACCACGGTGCGCAGCGGCCGGCGCTGGCCGAGCGGGGAGATGCCGCCGAGGACGTAGCCGCTGCTGCGCTCGGCGGCCGCCGGGTCCGCCATCGCGGCGCGCTTGCCGCCGACGGCGGCGGCGAGCGCCTTGAGGTCGAGCCGGCCGGCGACCGGGACGACGCCCACGGTGAGCACGCCGTCGACGTCGGCGACCAGCGTCTTGAAGACCCGCTCGGCCGGCACGCCGAGCACCTCGGCGGCCTCGCCGCCGTACGAGACGGCGGCCGGATCGTGCTCGTAGGAGTGCATGGTGAACGCCACCGCGGCGTTCTCCAGGGCGACGGTGGCGGGCGTGCCCCCGCCGCCCTTCTTCGGCTTCCTGGCCATCGGGACCTCTTCGAACGGGTGGGCGGGCGTGGTCAGTTGGGGCTGAAGGACTGACGGGTCAGATCGACCGCGGGGAGCGACGGCAGCCAGCTGAGCACCGCCGTCTCGCGGCGCAGCAGCTCCAGCTCGGCGGTCAGCCGGCGGGCGGTGTCCGGGCAGGCCAGCAGCTCCTGCTTGACCGGCGTCCCGAAGACCGAGGCGGCGGCCACCAGGTAGGAGAGCACCTGCGGGTCGTCCGGCAGCTCCTGGCGGCCGACGGTGCTGGCCTCGCGGGCGCCGGCCAGCCGCTTCTGGTAGGCCCGGAAGGCCCGCTCCACGCCGGCGGCCAGTGCCCCGGCGCCCTCGCCCGGCAGCTCCTCGATCGGCTCGATCTCGCCGCTCAGGTACGGACCGCCGGTGTCCACCGAACGCAGCCGGAACCGGGTGGTGCCGGTGACCAGCAGCTCGTACCGGCCGTCCGGCTGCTCCTGCGCGGAGGCGACGTCGGCCACGCAGCCGACGTGGTAGAGCGCCTCCAGAGGGTCCCCGGTCACGATGCCCAGACCGTCCAGCGGGCCGGCCGGGCCCTCCTCGGGCCGGACCGGCGCGACCTCGCGGCCGTCCTTGATGGCGAGCACGCCGAACCGCCGGGGCTGGTCCTCGGGGAGGGCGAGCAGGTCGGCGACCAGACGGCGGTAACGCTCCTCGAAGATGTTCAGGGGCATCACCAGGCCCGGGTAGAGCACGGAGTTCAGCGGGAAGAGCGGCAGCCGTTCTGTCACGGCGCACAGCGTAGTTCCCCGAGCGGTGGATACGCCCCGCGGTTATCCCCGCTGGAGCATTCGGCTGGCTCCGGCGGCGACGGTGGTGGCCAGCACCCAGCCCACGATCACCAGGCCGGAGGCGACCCACTGGGCGGTGCCGCCGGGGTTCCAGCCCTGCTGGCCGAGGTCGACGACCGGCAGCAGCTGGCCCAGCGCGTACAGCACCGGGTTCCAGTGCGGGCTCTCGTCGGCCTTGAGCGGCTGGAGCCGGTGGGTGGCGAAGTAGATGCTGCCCAGGGCCCAGGCGAGCAGCAGCCAGAGCGCGGCCCGGCCGGGGCGGAAGCCGTAGCCGACGGTGACGTCCTGGACCCGGCCCCAGAGCCGGGCCGGCAGCGGCAGGGTGTGCCGGCGGCGGCGCTGCTTGGCGTACAGCACCTCGCGGGCGTCGTCGTCGGCGCCGTCGCGGCGCAGGGCGGCGGCCAGCTGCTCGTAGGACTCGGGCTGGAACTCCACCGAGGTGCCCTCCAGCCAGGAGATCCGCTGCTGGATGCTGAACGGGGCGGCCGGGCGCAGGCACTCGTAGGTGAAGCCGGTGAGGCCGAGGTGCTTGCCGAGCGGCCAGGAGTCGGGGGCGTCGACCAGGTTGCCGACCCTGGCGCGCGAGAGCGAGACCTTGCCGGTGGGCGGGGTGCGGCAGGTGAAGCGCAGCTCGGGGGTGTGGATGCGGCGCAGCGCCAGCTCGTCGTCCGGGCCGAGGTGGAACTCGGCGTCGGCGATCAGGCAGGCGCTGTCGAAGCGGCTGTCGGAGAGCCGGACGGCGCCGTGCGCGCGGAACGGCGTGCTGGCGGAGCCGGCCGGGACGACCTGGCCGTAGCCCGAGCCGTAGTACGACCCGGAGGAGGACCAGCCGCCGTCCGCCGAGCCGCTGAGGTACAGGGTGTGGCCGACGGTGATGCGCACGGCGTTGAGGGCGACCTTGTTCTCCGGGACGGCGTGCAGCTGGGCGCCGCGCAGCGAGAGCCGGCCGCCGATCCGGGCGGTGCGCAGGCTGACCTCGCCGCGGGACTCCAGCCGGTCGGCCTCGAAGTCCTGGCTGACCGCCATGCCGTCGGCGGAGAGCGCCCGGCCGAACCGGTCGCCGCCGAGGACGGCCTGGTTGAGCAGCAGGTCGGTGCCGATCCGGGAGTCGGTGAGCCGGATGCCCTGCGGTATCCGGCAGCGGGCCAGGTGCAGGTCGCCGGAGGTGGTGAGGCGGGAGGCCTCCAGCCGGGGTATCAGGCAGCTGACGAAGCGCAGGGTGCCGGCGTCGGCCTCGGAGATCAGCAGCTTCCGTTCGAAGCGGCAGTCGCGCACCTCGACGTAGTGGCCGATGGTTCCGCCGGCCAGCACCAGCGGGCCGGTGATCCGGGCGCCGGTCAGCTTGAGGGCGGCGACCCGGCCGGGGGCGGCCGGCGGGCCGTCCAGCAGCAGGTGGGCCAGGGCCTCGGCGCGGATCGTGCGCTCGGGGCCCCAGGGCTCGTCGCCGAAGGGGTCGTCCAGCGGTTCGGGGGCGCGGCCGCCGGTGTTGGAGGGCGCGTTCCGCGGCCCGCCGCCGGCCCCCAGGTCGTACACCTCACCCTGGCGGAACGCCTCCCAGAGCCCCTGCTCGGTCCGCGTCCAGCCGTCCGGCGCACGCTCCGCCATCGTTCCCCCGTCTCCCCCGGTCGTCTCACCCTTCGTATCACGGACTGAAATACGGGGCCGCCGGTTCCGGCCACTCCTTACACTGGGTGGCGTGATCTCTCGAATCGACCTGCGCGGCTCGCTCGACGACCCGCGTGACCTGCTGCCCCGTGCCGACTTCGACGTCGCGGCCGCCCTGGAGACGGTGCGCCCGATCGCCGAGGACGTGCACCATCGCGGGGTCGCGGCGGTGATCGACATCACGGAGCGTTTCGACGGCGTGCGCCTGGAGACCACCCGGGTGCCCGCCGAGCAGCTCACCGAGGCCCTCGCGACGCTGGACCCGAAGGTCCGCGCCGCACTGGAGGAGTCGATCCGCCGCGCCCGCCTCGTCCACGCCGACCAGCGCCGTACCGGGCACACCACCCAGGTGGTGCCGGGCGGTACGGTCACCCAGCGCTGGGTGCCGGTGGACCGGGTCGGCCTGTACGTGCCGGGCGGCCTCGCCGTCTACCCGTCCTCCGTCGTGATGAACGTGGTGCCCGCGCAGGAGGCCGGGGTGACCGGCATCGCGGTGACCTCGCCGCCGCAGAAGGCCTTCGGCGGCCGGGTGCACCCGACGATCCTGGCGGCCTGCGCGCTGCTCGGCGTCACCGAGGTGTACGCCGTCGGCGGCGCCCAGGCGGTCGCCATGTTCGCGCTCGGCACCGAGGAGTGCGAGCCGGTGAACATGGTCACCGGCCCCGGCAACATCTACGTGGCCGCGGCCAAGCGCTACTTCGCCGGCCGGATCGGCATCGACTCCGAGGCCGGTCCGACCGAGATCGCCGTCCTCGCCGACGACAGCGCCGACCCGGTGGACGTCGCCGCCGACCTGATCAGCCAGGCCGAGCACGGCCCGACCTCGGGCTCGGTGCTGGTCACCGACTCGCCCGAGCTGGCCGAGGCCGTCGAGGCCGAGCTGAAGACGCAGGTCGCCCGGACGAAGCACGGCGAGCGGGTGGCCGAGGCGCTGGGCGGCCGGCAGTCCGGCATCATCCTGGTCGACGACCTGACGCAGGGACTGGCGGTGGTGAACGCCTACGCGGCCGAGCACCTGGAGATCCAGACCCGGGACGCCCACGCGGTCGCCTCCCGGGTCCGCAACGCGGGCGCGATCTTCATCGGCCGCTGGACCCCGGTCTCGCTCGGCGACTACGCGGCCGGCTCCAACCACGTGCTGCCGACCGGCGGCTGCGCCTGCCACTCGGCCGGGCTGTCCGTGCAGACCTTCCTGCGCGGCGTCCAGGTGGTCGAGTACGACCGGGAGGCGCTGGCCGGCATCGCCGCGCACGTCGTCAACCTCGCCGACGCCGAGGACCTCCCCGGTCACGGGGACGCCATCAAGGCACGTTTCGTCGGAGACGAACAGGTCTGGCGCAGCGTCGGAGACGAACAGGTCTGGCGCAGCGTCGGAGACGAACAAAACTGGCACAGCGACTGGACGGTTCCCGGCACGTGAAGATCGACGATCTCCCCATCCGCGACGAGCTGCGCGGCCAGTCCCCCTACGGTGCACCGCAGTTGGACGTCCCCGTCCAGCTGAACACCAACGAGAACCCGTACCCGCTGCCCGCCGAGCTGGTGGCCCGGATCGCCGAGCGCGTCGCCGAGGCCGCCCGCAGCCTCAACCGCTACCCCGACCGGGACGCGGTCGAGCTGCGCGAGGGCCTGGCCGCGTACCTGACCCGGACCACCGGCGTCGAGCGCACCCGCGAGCAGGTCTGGGCCGCCAACGGCTCCAACGAGATCCTGCAGCAGCTGCTCCAGACCTTCGGCGGCCCCGGCCGCACCGCGCTCGGCTTCGAGCCCTCCTACTCGATGCACGCCCTGATCTCCCGGGGCACCGGCACCCTCTGGATCTCCGGGCCGCGCAACGAGGACTTCACCGTCGACGTGGACGCCGCCGTCGAGACCATCGCCGAGCACCGGCCGAACGTCGTGTTCGTCTGCTCGCCGAACAACCCGACCGGCACCGCCGTCGCCGCCGACGTCGTGCTGCGGCTGTACGAGGCCGCGCAGGCCGCCGGGCCCAGCGTGGTGATCGTGGACGAGGCGTACGTCGAGTTCTCGCACCGCGCCTCGCTGCTGTCGCTGCTGGCCGGCCGGCCCAACCTGGTGGTCACCCGCACCATGTCGAAGGCCTTCGGCGCGGCCGGGCTGCGCCTGGGCTACCTGACGGCCGACCCCGCCGTGGTGGACGCCGTCCAGCTGGTCCGGCTGCCCTACCACCTGTCGGCCGTCACCCAGGCCACCGCGCTGGCCTGCCTGGAGCACACCGACACCCTGCTCGGGTACGTCGGCCGGCTCAAGGCCGAGCGCGACCGGCTGGTCGACGCGCTGCGCGGGCTGGGCCTGGAGGTGACCGACTCGGACGCCAACTTCGTCCAGTTCGGCCGCTTCGCGGACACCCACGCCGTCTGGCAGGCCATCCTCGACCAGGGCGTCCTGGTCCGCGACAACGGCGTCCCCGGATGGCTGCGCGTCACCGCCGGCACCCCTGCCGAGAACGACGCCTTCCTGGACGCCGTCGCCTCAGTGATCAAGGAGCTGTAACCCCGTATGTCCCGTATCGGACGCGTTGAACGCACCACCAAGGAGACCTCGGTCCTGGTCGAGATCGATCTCGACGGCACCGGCCGGACCGACATCTCCACGGGCGTCGGGTTCTACGACCACATGCTCGACCAGCTCGGCCGCCACGGCCTCTTCGACCTCACCGTGAAGACCGACGGCGACCTGCACATCGACACCCACCACACCATCGAGGACACCGCCCTCGCCCTGGGCGCCGCCTTCAAGCAGGCGCTCGGCGACAAGGTCGGCATCTACCGCTTCGGCAACTGCACGGTGCCGCTGGACGAATCGCTCGCCCAGGTCACCGTCGACCTCTCCGGCCGCCCCTACCTGGTGCACACCGAGCCGGAGAACATGGCGCCGATGATCGGCAGCTACGACACCACCATGACCCGGCACATCCTGGAGTCCTTCGTGGCCCAGGCGCAGGTCGCCCTGCACGTCCACGTGCCGTACGGACGCAACGCGCACCACATCGTGGAGTGCCAGTTCAAGGCGCTGGCCCGGGCCCTGCGCTACGCCTCCGAGCGCGACCCGCGCGCGGCCGGCATCCTCCCCTCGACCAAGGGTGCGCTGTGAGCAAGTCCACGACCGTCCTCCTCTTCGTCGGGCTCTTCCTGGCCGGCGGTGTGATCTCGTTCTGGAAGCAGAAGATCCCGAAGGGCGTCATCGCCGTGCTCGCCATAGGCTCGGTGCTCTGCCTGGCCTCCGGCCTCATGCGCCTCTAGCGCCGCCGTGCAGACAGCGCCGTACAGAGCCGCCACGGAACAGCCGAGAGACTTGGACACCTGAACATGGGCAAGAACGTCGTCGTACTCGACTACGGGTCGGGCAACCTCCGCTCGGCCCAGCGCGCCGTCGAGCGCACCGGCGCGACCGTCACCGTCACGTCGGACTTCCAGACCGCGATGGACGCGGACGGCCTGCTCGTCCCCGGCGTCGGGGCCTTCGAGGCCTGCATGCGCGGGCTGAAGGCCGTCCGCGGGGACTGGATCATCGGCCGCCGGCTCGCCGGCGGCCGCCCGGTCATGGGCATCTGCGTCGGCATGCAGATCCTCTTCGAGAAGGGCGTCGAGCACGGCGTGGAGACGCCCGGCTGCGACGAGTGGCCGGGCAGCGTCGAACCGCTGGACGCGCCGGTCGTCCCGCACATGGGCTGGAACACCGTGGACGCCCCCGCGCAGAGCCGGATGTTCGCCGGCCTCGACGCCGACACCCGCTTCTACTTCGTGCACTCCTACGGGGTGCGCCACTGGGAGCTGGAGGCGCACAGCGCGCGGATCAACGCCCCGCTGGTCACCTGGGCCACGCACGGGCAGCCGTTCGTCGCGGCCGTCGAGAACGGCCCGCTCTGGGCCACCCAGTTCCACCCCGAGAAGTCCGGCGACGCCGGCGCCGCCCTGCTGACCAACTGGGTCAACACCCTCTGACGATCTGAGAGTTGTCACCATCATGAGCCGCCTCGAACTGCTGCCCGCCGTCGACGTCCGGGACGGCCAGGCCGTCCGCCTGGTCAAGGGCGCCTCCGGCACCGAGACCTCCTTCGGCGAGCCGCTCGCCGCCGCCCTCGCCTGGCAGAACGCCGGCGCCGAGTGGCTCCACCTGGTCGACCTGGACGCCGCGTTCGGCACCGGCAGCAACCGCGACCTGCTCCGCGAGGTCACCGCCGCGCTGGACATCAAGGTCGAGCTGTCCGGCGGCATCCGCGACGACGAGTCGCTGGCCGCGGCCCTCGCCACCGGCTGCACCCGGGTCAACCTCGGCACCGCGGCCCTGGAGAGCCCCGAGTGGGTCGCCAAGGTCATCGCCGAGCACGGTGACAAGATCGCCGTCGGCCTGGACGTGGTGGGCACCACCCTGCGCGGCCGCGGCTGGACCCGCGACGGCGGCCAGCTCTTCGACGTGCTGGCCCGCCTCGACGCCGAGGGCTGCGCCCGCTACGTCGTCACCGACGTCAACCGGGACGGCACCCTGACCGGTCCCAACCTGCAGCTGCTGCGCGACGTCTGCGCCGCCACCGACAAGCCGGTGGTCGCCTCCGGCGGCGTCTCCTCGCTGGACGACCTGCGCGCCATCGCGACTCTCGTCGGCGAGGGTGTCGAGGGGGCCATCGTGGGCAAGGCACTCTACGAGCAGAAGTTCACCCTCGAAGAGGCCCTGGAGGCGGTTTCAGGATGACGGAACGTCAGATCGTACGCGGTCGGGTGGCCGGATTCTCCCCCTGGGAGGACGATTTCGGCTACTCACGGGCGGTCGCGGCGGGAGACCACGTGCACGTGGCCGGCTCCACCGCCTGGGTGGACGGGAAGATCGAGCACGAGGGCGACCCGTACCTGCAGACCCTCGCCGCGTTCGGCGTCGGCCTCGAGGCCCTGGCCGCGTACGGTCTGACGACGGACGACGTGGTCCGTACCCGGATGTACATCACCCACGCCCGCGACGCCGACGAGGTGGGCCGCGCCCACCGCACCCTCTTCGACGCCGTCCGTCCGGCGGCCACCATGGTGGTGGTCGACGGCCTGATCGACTCCCGGATGATGGTCGAGGTCGAACTCGACGCCTACCGCGCCGGGCTCGCACGCACTCTGGAAGGCAAACAGCCGTGACCCTCGCCGTACGTGTCATCCCCTGCCTGGACGTCGACGCCGGCCGGGTGGTGAAGGGCGTCAACTTCCAGAACCTGCGCGACGCCGGCGACCCGGTCGAGATGGCCAAGCTCTACGACGCCGAGGGTGCCGACGAACTGACCTTCCTCGACATCACCGCCTCCTCCGGCGACCGCGAGACCACCTACGACGTGGTCCGCCGCACCGCCGAGCAGGTCTTCATCCCGCTCACCGTCGGCGGCGGCATCCGGGCCGTCGACGACGTCGACAAGCTGCTGCGGGCCGGCGCCGACAAGGTGGGCGTCAACACCGCGGCGATCGCCCGCCCGGAGCTGATCCGGGAGATCGCGCAGCGCTTCGGCCGCCAGGTCCTGGTGCTCTCGGTGGACGCCCGGCGCTGCCCGGAGGGCACCGAGACCGCTTCGGGCTTCGAGGTCACCACCCACGGCGGGCGCCGCGGCACCGGCCTGGACGCCGTCGAGTGGGCGGGCCGCGCGGCGGAGCTGGGCGCGGGCGAGATCCTGCTCAACTCGATGGACGCGGACGGCACCAAGGACGGCTACGACCTGGAGCTGATCCGGGCCGTCCGCAAGAGCGTCGCCGTCCCGGTCATCGCCTCCGGCGGCGCCGGCAAGCTCGCCGACTTCGCCCCCGCCGTGGAGGCCGGCGCCGACGCCGTGCTGGCCGCCAGCGTCTTCCACTTCGGGGACCTGCGGATCGGCGAGGTCAAGGACGCGCTGCGGGAGGCCGGGCACCTCGTCCGCTGATCGCCTGCCAGCCGAGCCCCCGCCCGTGCCGTCCACGCCCCCAGGTGTGGACGGCACGGGCGGCCGCGCTCAGGACTCCTGCCGCGGCTCACCCTTGATCAGCGCGAACGGCGCGCCGAACGGATCCGCCAGCCAGGCGATCCGGCCGACCTCCGGGACGTCCTCGGCGGGCATCAGCACCGTGCCGCCGGCCGCCTGGGCGCGCCCGACCAGCTCGTCCACCTGCTCGGTGGCGAAGTACGGCGTCCAGGACGGCGGTTGGCCCTCGCCCATGACCGGCGCGACGCCGCCGAAGCTGGTGGCCTGCTGGTCGCCGTCGGCGGTGGAGAGCACCAGGTAGGTCATCCCCGGGGCCGGGAACTTCTCCGAGCGCCAGCCGAACACCGCCCGGTAGAAGCCGAAGCCGGCCTCCTGGTCGGTGGTGTGCAGCTCGGACCAGACCAGCGCGTTGTCGGTGGACACCGCGTCCAGGCCGGTGGTCGTACCGGCCTGCCAGATGGCGAACTGCGCGCCCTGCGGGTCGGTGAGCTGGGCCATCCGCCCGGCGTCCATCACGTCGAAAGGCGCGGCCCGGACGGTGCCGCCGGCCTGCTCGACGGCCCGGGCGGTGGCGTCCGCGTCCGGGGTCTTGAAGTACGTCGTCCAGGCGGACTTCGCGCCCTCCTCGGTGAGCGGCCCGATCGCGCCCACGGTCTTGCCGTCGGCCTGCAGGAAGCCGTAGCCACCCGCCTCCGGGCCGAGCTCCTGGAACGTCCAGCCGAACACCGCGCCGTAGAAGGTGGCGGCGGCCGCCGGATCCGGGCTGCCGAGGTCGATCCAGCAGGGCGAACCGGTGGGAAAGTCGGTGGTGAGCATGGGGTGGTGCTCCTTCGACGGGAAAGACGGCCGGGCGGCTTTCCGAAGGCGCGTCCGCGCCTCTTCCCGGCCCGTTGCGAGTCTGCACCCCACCACCGACATCCGCAGCCGGGGCGGCCGCGGGCCCGCTCCGGCGGCCGTTCCGGCCGCCGTTCCTACGAGCGGGCCGGCGGCAGCGGGAGCACGTGGTGCAAGGCGGCGACGGCGTCCGGCGGGCCGTCCACCGACAACTCGGTGCGGGCACCCCGCCCGTGGACGAACAGCAGCAGCTCGCCCGGCTCGCCGGTGATCCGCACCGTCGGCGCCCCGGCGGGGCCGACCGTCAGGCTCTGCCCGTCCGGGCGGCGCAGCTCCAGCGGGGCGGGGGAGCGCCGGCCCGCCTCCAACCGGGCGATCAGCGGCAGACGGCGCCAGAGCGCCTCGGCCCGCCCGGGCGGCACCGGCTGCGCCCGCCACGATTCGCCCGCCCGGAGGACGTCCTCGGCGTGCACGAAGTACTCCACCGTGTTCGCCGCCTCGTCGGCCCCGGGCAGGGCGAACGGCGAGAGCAGCGGCGGCCCGGAGCGGAACGACCGCAGCAGCTCCTCGTACGGGCGCTCGGCGTAGCCGTTCTGCACCCGCTGGGTCCAGCCGGCCAGGGCGCCGACCCGGATGCCGGCCGCGGCGTCCGGGCGGTGCTCGCGCAGCACCAGGTGGGCGGCGAGGTCCCGGGTGGTCCATCCGGCGCAGAGGGTGGGTGCGTCCGGCCCGGCGGCGGCGAGGAGTTCGGCCAGCCGGTGGCGCTCGGCGAGGGCGTGGTTCGACATGCGGGACAGCCTAGGGGCCGGGGCGTCAGCGCAGGTGCCCGGAGAGCCGGACGCCGCCGGGGCGGTTGCTCGCCGTCAGGGTGCAGGTGAAGTCCCGCCAGCCCTGCTGGTAGTAGGTCACCGACGGCCCGAACGGGTAGCCGTAGTACGGGCCGCCGCCGCCCTGACGGGCCTCGGCGGCGGCCTGCGCCGCCTGGCAGCCCTCCCGCATCGCCTTGCTGATCTGGCTGTCCCCTGTCAGCCCCTCCGGGAGCAGCAGGTCGGCGATCGCCTCGCCGTCGTGCTCGGCCTCGCAGGGGCGCCCCTCCGGCTTGGTCACCGTCTTGTTCAGCTGCGGGTGGTCGAAGCAGGAGCCCACCGGGAAGAAGGTGTACGGCACCACCTTGGTCGGCGTCGGGGACGGCGTGGGCGTCGGGGTGGGTGTGGGTGTCGGGGCGCTCGTGGTGGGAGCGGGCGGCGGCGGCAGCGCGGCGGGCTTCTTCTCGGGCCAGAGCAGCACGGTGGCCACCACCGCGAGCAGCACGGCCAGCACGGCCGAGACGGCGAGGACCAGGCCCCGCGACGGACGGGAGGCGGCTTCGGGCGGCTGCTCGGAGGTCATGGCCACGAGAATGGCCCACGCCGGGGTCGGACGGCAGCCGGTTGGCACAACTCGTACGAGCAGACCGGGTCGGGTGGAGGGGTGGAGGGGTGGAGCGGCGGAGGCGGGCCGGGCGCGGGGTCGGCGTACGGGTGTCGGTTAGGCTCGCCCCGGCACGACACGATCCCAGGAGTTTCGGATGCGCGTCGGAATCACCGGTCACCGGGGCCTGTCGGGTGGCATCACCGAGATGCTGGTCCGCGGGGACCTCTGGAAGCTGGTCACCACCTTCGGCTCCTACGAGCTGGTCGGCGTCACCTGCGCCGACGAGGGCCCGGAGAGCTGGTTCGCCCGGTCCGTCCTGGACCACGGCGGAAAGCTGGAGGTCATCGTTCCCGCCGGGGCGCCGCTGGTGGGCCGCGCCGACGACCGGCACCGGGGCACCCGGCTGCGGCTGATGAACGAGGCCAACGCCATCCACCGGCTCGCCGCCGTCGAGCACGGCGGCCTCGGCGACGACACCGGGCTCGCCCTGGTCGGCATGGTCGACGAGGTGATCGCGGTCTGGGACGGCGAGCCCGGCAGCGAGCCGGCCCGGGTCGCCGAACTGGCCCGGCGGGCCGGACTGTTCGTCCACCGGATCTGGCCGCAGGGGTGCGAGCGGGGGTGAGAGGGGTGGAGGTGGCCGCCGTGGGGGCCGGGCCGTGATCCGGACGGCGGCCCGGCGGCCGGGGCCGGGCTGACACAATGGCCCCATGTCCACCACACCCGCCGCCCCCGGCTCCACCGCCCTGGCCCCCGAGATCGCCGCGCGGCTCAAGCGCACCGACGACGGCCTGCTCCCGGCCGTCGCGCAGCAGTACGACACCGGCGAGGTGCTGATGCTGGGCTGGATGGACGACGAGGCGCTGCACCGCACCCTCACCACCGGCCGCTGCACCTACTGGAGCCGCAGCCGCCGGGAGTACTGGGTCAAGGGCGACACCTCGGGCCACGTCCAGCGGGTCGTCTCGGTCGCGCTGGACTGCGACGGCGACACCCTGCTCGTCAAGGTCGACCAGAGCGGCGCCGCCTGCCACACCGGCGACCGCACCTGCTTCGACGCCGACGTGCTCCCGCTCGCCTGACCTCCACAGCTCACCACGACCAGAAGGTGCCGCTCGCCATGGACCTCGAAGCCTTCCGCAAGCTCGCCGTCGACACCCGGGTCATCCCGGTCACCCGCAGGCTCCTCGCGGACGGTCTCACCCCGATCGGCCTCTACCGCAGCCTCGCCGGCGAGCGCCCCGGCACCTTCCTGCTGGAGTCCGCGGAACAGGGCCGCAGCTGGTCCCGCTACTCGTTCGTGGGCGTGCGCAGCGCCGCCACCCTGACCGCCGACCCCGACGGCAACGCCCGCTGGCTCGGGGCGCCGCCGGTCGGCATCCCCACCACCGGCGACCCGCTCCAGGTGCTGCGCGCCGCGCTGGAGGCGCTGCACACCCCGCGCCGCACCGACGACGGCCTGCCCCCGCTGACCGGCGGCCTGGTCGGCTACCTCGGCTACGACATCGTCCGCCGGCTGGAGAAGCTGCCCGACCTCAACCCGGACGACCTGCGCCTGCCCGAGCTGACCATGCTGCTCGCCACCGACCTCGCCGTGCTCGACCACGCCGACGGCACGGTGCTGCTGATCGCCAACGCGGTCAACCACAACGACCTCGCCAGCGGCGTCGACGAGGCCTACGCGGACGCGGTGGCCCGCCTCGACGCGATGGAGGCCGACCTCCTCAAGCCGGTCGACCCGGGCCTCGCCACCTTCACCCCGGCCGGTCCCGGCGAGGTCCGCTCGCCGTTCGGCGGGGAGCCGTACCGGGCGGCCGTGGAGGACATCAAGGAGCGGATCCGGGCCGGCGAGGCCTTTCAGGTGGTGCCCTCGCAGCGGTTCGAGGCGCCCTGCCCGGCCTCCGCGCTGGACGTCTACCGGGTGCTGCGCACCACCAACCCGAGCCCGTACATGTACCTGTTCCGCTTCCCCGGCCCGGACGGCGCCGCCGAGGGCGGCTTCGACGTGGTCGGCTCCAGCCCCGAGGCCCTGGTCAAGGTCACCGAGGGCGAGGCGATGCTGCACCCGATCGCCGGCACCCGGCACCGCGGTGCCACCCCGCACGAGGACGCCGAGCTGGCCGCCGAGCTGCTCGCCGACCCGAAGGAGCGGGCCGAGCACCTGATGCTGGTCGACCTGGGCCGCAACGACCTCGGGCGGGTCTGCGAGCCGGGCAGCGTCGAGGTGGTCGACTTCATGCAGATCGAGCGGTACAGCCACGTCATGCACATCGTCTCGACGGTCACCGGCAAGGTGGCGCCCGGCCGGAGCGCGTTCGACGTGCTGACCGCCTGCTTCCCGGCCGGGACCCTCTCCGGCGCGCCGAAGCCGCGCGCGATGCGCATCATCGAGGAGTTGGAACCCACCCGCCGGGGCCTGTACGGCGGCTGCGTCGGGTACCTGGACTTCGCCGGGGACTCCGACACCGCGATCGCCATCCGGACCGCCGTGCTGCGCGACGGCACCGCCTACGTCCAGGCGGGTGCGGGTGTGGTCGCCGACTCGGACCCGCACGGCGAGGACACCGAGTGCCGCAACAAGGCCGCCGCCGTCCTGCGCGCCGTGGCCACCGCCAACACCCTGCGCACGCCGACGCTCTAGGGGCTGGGAGGCCACGATGCCGGACGAGCAGCAGTCCACCGGGTCGGCCTGGGACGTCCTGGCGGGCGTGCGGTTCCCACCCGGCCACCGGGTGGAGATCACCGCCGGGAAGGTCACCATGACACCGCGCACGGCCGCGTCGGCGGCGATCGCGCGGGCTGTCGCCGCGCAGGCCGGGGAGCAGTCGGCCGGGCACGGCACGGTGCTCGCGGAGGCCGTCGTGGACTTCCCGTCCGCGCGGTACGGCTACGCGCCGGACGTGGCCCTGGTCGCCCCGGGGGCGCGGCCCGGTGCCCGGGGCCGGTTCGGGTGGCGCGACCTGGAGGCGGTGCTGGAGGCCGTCCCGCGCTCCCAGCAGGACGACGACTTCGTCCGCAAGCACCGCTTCTTCGCGGAGTGCGGGATCCCGCTCTACGTGCTGGTGGACCCGGCGGTGGCGGTCTGCACGGTGTACAGCGCGCCGCAGCCGGCCGGGACGTACCGGGAGGCGGAGCGGGTGCCGTTCGGCAACGACGTCTTCCTGCCGCTGGCGGAGCGGACCCTGGTGCTGCGGACCGACGACTTCCCGGTCGAGTCGCCGACCCCGGGTGCGGAGCCGGGCGGCGGCCGGGGGATAGTGGACGGGTGAGCGTTCCTACCCAGCCCCGTGCCGAAGCCGTACCCGCCGCCCCCGCCAAGGCCGGGCGGCGGACGCTCGGCCTGATGCTGCTGTCCACCCTGCTGGGCGCGGTGCTGGTGCTGACCGCCGTCGGCCGGGTCTGGGCCGACGGCCGGGTGGCCGGATCGGCCGCCGGGACGCTGGAGGTGTCCGTCACCGGCAGCCGGATCTCCGAACTGCCCGGCGGGCTGGCGCTGGTGGCGCTGGCGGCGGCGCTGGCGGTGTTCGCGGTGCGCGGCGTCGGGCGGATCGCGGTCGGCGTGCTGACCCTGCTGGCCGGCCTCGGGGCGGCCGCGACCGCGGCCGCGGGGGCGGGCGACAGCGCCGCGCTGGACAGCGAGGCGGCCCGCAAGCTCGCGCTCTCCGGCACCACCGCCACGGAGATCGGCCACAGCGGCTGGCCCTGGGTGGCCCTGGCCGGCGGGCTGCTGCTGGCCCTGGCCGGGCTGCTCGTGGTCCGGTTCGGGTCGAGCTGGCCGGCGATGGGCAGCCGCTACGACGCGCCCACCCGGACGGCGCCGGCGAAGGCCGCCGAGACGCCGGCGGACCTCTGGAAGGCGCTGGACCGCGGCGAGGACCCGACCGCGGTCTGATCCGGGTCGGTCGCGCGGCCGTGCGGCCCGACGGCCGGTGCGGCCGGACGGCGCCGGGTGCGGTCCGACGGCCGGTGTGACCGGATAGACGAGCACCCCCTTTGGGGCGGCGGTGTGTGGCCCGGCACAATGGAACACGTCAACCCGCCAGGGGCCCGCCGGGGCCCGGCCGGGCCCCGGAGAACCAAGGAGCACCGCAGATGTCGGCAGCAGCACACGGCCACAACCCCGCCGCCTGGACCGGCGTGACCATCTCCTTCGTCGGTTTCGCGATCGCGGGCGTGGCGATGATCCTCCCGTCGGTGCCGGTGGTCTGGGCCGGCCTGGCGGTCGTCGTGATCGGTGGCGTGGTCGGCAAGGCGATGTCGATGGCCGGCATGGGCAAGCAGCCCAGCCCGCACGTCGAGACCCACGAGGACCGCGCCGCGGCCGCCGTCGTCGCCGCCTGACGCGCTCCGTCGCACCAGCGAACGGCGGGCGCAGGCCCGCCGTTTCGTCTCTCCGGCCGTGTCGCTCCGCCCGCCGCGGCCGTTTCGTTTCACCCGCCGGGCGCGCCGGACCGGCACAATCGGGGGCGTGAACGCCGCTCCCACCGTTTCCGCCCGGCCGCCCGTCCTGCGCCGGCTCGGTCCGCCGCTGGCCGCCCTGGCCGCGGTGACCGTCCCCACCGTGTACCTCGCGGTGGTGGACCCCAACGCCCCCGGCCACTACCCGGCCTGCCCGTTCCTGACGGCCACCGGCTGGTGGTGCCCGGGCTGCGGCGGCCTGCGCTGCGTCCACGCGCTCACCCACGGCGACCTCAGCGGCGCGCTGCACGACAACGCGCCCGCGGTGCTGCTCTTCGCGGTGCTGGCGGTGCTCTGGGCGCGCTGGGTGTGGGCCGCGGTGACCGGCGGTCCGACGCCCCGGCTCGCGCTCGGCGCCCGCCGCTGGGTGCTGATCGGCCTGCTGTTCCTGGTGTTCACGGTGGTGCGCAACCTACCCGTCGGCGCGGGCCTGGCGCCGCCCCTGATCTGATGCACCGGGCGGTGTGGGCACGGTGAAGCCGCAGTTGGGAGGCGTACCGGGGGGCGTCCGCACCGCGAGACGCGCGCCGGGTGGATGCGCCTCGCGCTCCCCGGTGCCGATACCATCGAAGGGCCGGCGGGCCCATTGGCCGTCCGGCTCCTCGCTAGCAGAACTAGCAGAAATGATGGGGGCGCTCGCGTGAGTGTGCTCGACACGATCATCGAAGGGGTCCGCGAGGACCTCGCCGAGCGGCAGGCCCGGGTCTCCCTGGACCAGCTCAAGGAGCTCGCCGCCAAGGCCCCCGACGCCAAGGACGGCGTGGCCGCCCTCAAGGGCGACGGTGTGCGGGTGATCTGCGAGGTCAAGCGCTCCAGCCCGTCCAAGGGCGCACTGGCCGCGATCGCCGATCCGGCCGCCCTGGCGACCGACTACGCGGCCGGCGGTGCCGCGGCGATCAGCGTGCTGACCGAGCAGCGCCGCTTCGGCGGCTCGCTCGCCGACCTGGACGCCGTCCGCGCCGCGGTGGACACCCCGCTGCTGCGCAAGGACTTCATCGTCACCGCCTACCAGCTGTGGGAGGCCCGCGCGCACGGCGCCGACCTCGCGCTGCTGATCGTCGCCGCCCTCGACCAGCCGGCCCTGGTGTCGCTGATCGAGCGCGCCGAGTCGATCGGCCTCACCCCGCTGGTCGAGGTGCACGACGAGGAGGAGATCGCCCGCGCGGTGGACGCCGGAGCGAAGATCATCGGCGTCAACGCCCGCAACCTCAGGACCCTTGAGGTGGACCGCAACACCTTCGGCAACATCGTCCACGCGATCCCGGACGGTGTCGTCAAGATCGCCGAGTCCGGGGTGCGCGGCCCGCTGGACGTGATCTCCTACGCCAACCTCGGCGCCGACGCGGTGCTGGTCGGCGAGTCCCTGGTGACCGGCCGGGACCCGCGTGCCGCGGTGGCCGACCTGGTCGCGGCCGGTGCCCACCCCGCCCTGCGGCACAAGGACTGACCCCGCCGCCATGAAACTCGCATCCCGTCTCGCTCCCGGCTGCCGCCCGCGCGGCTGCCGCGCGCCCGCACGCCGGGTGCTGGGCAGGCGGGTGCGCTATGTCATCGGCTGCGAGCCCGGGCAGGTGCAGGGCCGTCGATGGCGCAGGACGCACGGCTGAGAGAGCCGTTCCGACGTCACTGCCGTCATCTGCACGAAGGAATCCACCATGTCCGAGAAGGACTACCTGCCCGGCGCCGAGGTGCCGGACGCCCGCGGCTACTTCGGCGCCTACGGGGGCCGCTTCATCCCGGAGGCGCTGGTCGCCGCCGTCGAGCAGGTCGCCGAGGAGTACGAGAAGGCCAAGTCCGACCCGGCCTTCGCGGCCGAGCTGGACGGGCTGCTCAAGGACTACACCGGCCGCCCCAGCCCGCTGACCGATGTGCACCGCTTCTCCGCCGAGGCGGGCGGCGCGCGCGTCCTGCTCAAGCGCGAGGACCTCAACCACACCGGCTCGCACAAGATCAACAACGTGCTGGGCCAGGCCCTGCTGACCCGGCGGATGGGCAAGACCCGGATCATCGCCGAGACCGGCGCCGGCCAGCACGGCGTGGCCACCGCCACCGCCTGCGCGCTGTTCGGCTTCGACTGCACCATCTACATGGGCGAGGTCGACACCCGGCGCCAGGCGCTGAACGTGGCCCGGATGCGGATGCTCGGCGCCGAGGTGGTGGCCGTCAAGTCCGGCAGCCGCACCCTGAAGGACGCCATCAACGAGGCGTTCCGCGACTGGGTCGCCAACGTGGACTCCACCCACTACCTGTTCGGCACCGTGGCCGGCCCGCACCCGTTCCCGATGATGGTCCGCGACTTCCACCGGGTCATCGGCATCGAGGCCCGCCAGCAGGTCCTGGACCGGACCGGGCGGCTGCCGGACGCCGTCGTCGCCTGCGTGGGCGGCGGCTCCAACGCGATGGGCATCTTCCACGAGTTCATCCCGGACGCCGGGGTGCGCCTGATCGGCTGCGAGGCGGCCGGCGAGGGCGCCGAGACCCCGAGGCACGCCGCCACCCTGACCAAGGGCGACCCGGGCGTGCTGCACGGCTCGCGCACCTACGTCCTGCAGGACGAGGACGGCCAGACCATCGAGTCGCACTCCATCTCGGCCGGGCTGGACTACCCGGGCGTCGGCCCGGAGCACGCCTGGCTGAAGGACACCGGCCGGGCCGAGTACCGCCCGGTCACCGACGACGCCGCCATGCAGGCGCTGCGGCTGCTCTCCCGCACCGAGGGCATCATCCCGGCCATCGAGAGCGCCCACGCGCTGGCCGGCGCCCTGGAACTGGGCCGCGAGCTCGGGCCCGAGGCCACCATCCTGGTCTCGCTCTCCGGCCGCGGCGACAAGGACATGCACACCGCGGCCGAGTACTTCGGCCTGTACGACGAGGCCGGCGGCAACGCGGCCGGCGACGACGCGGCTGCCGGCAACGCGGGCGACGGCGCCGGCAACGGGGGTAAGTGACCATGACTTCGAAGCTCAGTGACGTCCTGGCCGCGGCCAAGGCGGAGGACCGCGCCGCGCTGATCGGCTACCTGCCGGCCGGCTTCCCGAGCGTGGACGGCGGCGTGCGTGCCGTCAACGCGCTGATCGAGGGCGGCTGCGACATCGTCGAGGTCGGACTGCCGCACTCCGACCCGGTCCTGGACGGCCCGACCATCCAGACCGCCGACGACATCGCGCTGCGGGGCGGCGTGAAGATCAAGGACGTGCTGCGCACCGTCCAGGAGGTGGCCGCCGCGCACCCCGGGGCGGCCGTGCTGGTCATGACCTACTGGAACCCGGTCGAGCGCTACGGCACCGCGCGCTTCGCCGCCGACCTGGCCGCCGCCGGCGGCGCCGGCTGCATCCTGCCGGACCTGCCGGTCGAGGAGTCCGAGGAGTGGCGCAAGGCGGCGGGCGAGCACGGTCTCGACACCGTCTTCGTGGTCGCTCCGAGCAGCAAGGACAAGCGCCTCGCCGAGGTCACCGCGGCGGGCTCCGGCTTCGTCTACGCGGCCGCCGTGATGGGCGTGACCGGTACCCGGGCCAAGGTCGGCAACCTCGCCGAGGACCTGGTCGCCCGGACCAGGGCTACCACCGACCTGCCGGTCTGCGTCGGCCTCGGCGTCTCGACCGCGGCCCAGGCCGCCGAGGTGGCCGGCTTCGCCGACGGCGTGATCGTCGGCTCGGCCTTCGTCCAGCTGATCCTGGACGCGGACGGGGACGAGCCCGCCGCGCTGGCGGCCGTGCGTACCCTGGCCGGCGAGCTGGCCCAGGGGGTCCGCCGCCGCTAGGCACCCGCGTCCGACGGCCCGTCGCCCCACTCCGGTGGGGCGGCGGGCCGTCGGCGTTCCCGGGGGGAGGGGACCCGAACGAGTGAACAGTAGGGCTCCGACGCATCAGGTGGGGTTGACCGGCGTTGAGTGGAGGGACGAGTGCACGCACCACGCGTACGGGGCGTGGAGCGAACGGAAGGGGTCCGCCGGTGCCGGGTCTGCAGCGAGCCGTCCTGCTGCGGGCGGCGGCTGCCGTGCTGGCGCTGACCGCGGCCGTCGGGGCGGACGCCGCGGTCGGACAGGCGCTGGCCAGGCGGGGCGCGGAGCGGGCCGAGCGGGACGCGTACGTCTGCGCCGAGGCGGCCCGGGTGGACGCGGTGGCGCGGGCGACGCGCGCGGGGCACGGCGGCCGGCCGGACCTCCACGACCCGGGGCGCCCGCCGGGCTGCGATCCGAACGGGCACTAGAACGTATTCGGGCAGACCGCCATCAGACGTCACCCATCCGGCTTAATTCCTGAATATGGAGGAACCGTCCTTCATCCCTTACGGTTCATCAGGAAGTGAACGTGTTTCCCGAGGGGGGTTTCCCGATGGCCGGCCCGGCAGCGCACCTCAGCGAGACCGAGCCGGCGGCCCGGCGCCCGTGGCCGGCCTGGACGCAATGGATCGGCACCGCCGCCCGGCTGGGCCTCGCCGTGGTCTGGGGCTGGGCCGGCCTGGCCAAGATCGCCGACCCGGCCGAGGCGGCCCAGGCGGTGCGCGCGTACGAGATCCTGCCCGAATCGCTGGTCAAGCCGGTCGGCTACGCCCTGCCCTTCCTGGAGCTGGCGCTCGCGCTGCTGCTGCTGATCGGTCTCGGCGTCCGGCTGGTCGCGGGCGTCTCGGCGCTGCTGCTGCTCGCCTTCATCGCCGGGATCGCCTCGGCCTGGGCGCGCGGCATCTCGATCGACTGCGGCTGCTTCGGCGGCGGCGGGGCGGTGGACTCCTCGCAGACCGAGTACCTGCAGGAGATCCTGCGCGACACCGGGTTCCTGGTCCTGGCCGGCTGGCTGATCTGGCGCCCCCGCACCAAGTTCTCGGTGGACGGCTGGCTGGCGGCCTGAGCGGCCGCCACCAGCCACCCCCACACCCCTTTTCCCGATGGTGGATGTCAAGGCAATGAGCGAGAAGAACCGAGAAGGCAAGCGCACCGCCCGCGAGCGGATGCAGGCGGAGCGGGCGGCCGACGAGGCCCGCGGCCGGCGCAGGAAGAAGCTGGTGATCGGCGGGGTGGCGCTGGCGGTGATCGCCGCCGCCGCGGTCATCGGTGTCGTGGTGCAGAACGAGCGCTCCAAGCCGGAGACCCCGACCGCCGCGCCGGCCGGCACGATCGGCGACAAGAACCTGGTCGTCCCGGTCGGAGCGGCCGACGCCCCGTCCGTCCTCACCGTCTACGAGGACCCGCGCTGCCCCGCCTGCGGCACCTTCGAGCGTGAATTCGCCTCGACCATCGACCAGTTGGAAGACGCGGGCAAGATCTACAGCAACTACCACGTCGTCTCGTTCATCGACCGGGCCGTCCCCGGCAAGGGCTCCAAGTACGGTGCCAACGCGCTGGGCTGCGCCCAGGAGGCCGGCCACTTCCGCGACTACCACGACGTGCTCTACCGCAACCAGCCGGACGAGACCAACGACGCCTTCGGCGACAAGGCCACCCTGATCAACCTGGCCAAGCAGGTCCCCGGTCTGGACACGCCCGCCTTCGAGGCCTGCGTCAACGACAACACCTTCGGCGGCTGGGTGTCCGCGGTGCAGCAGGACTTCGACAAGTCCAGCTACAAGTCGACGCCGACGGTGCTGCTCAACGGCCAGCCGATCTACCCCAAGAACGGCACCGAGGAGATCACCCCGCAGAACCTGGTGAAGTGGGTGGACGCCGCCAACCAGGGCAAGAAGCTGGGGACGCCGGGTTCGCACGGGCAGTCCCCGGCGCCGAGCGGCACCGCCTCGGAGAGCAACAACCCGTCACCGAACGCCGGCTGAGACGGGTACCGGCCGGTCGGCCGCCGCCCCTCCCCGTCCGGAGCGGGCGGCGGCGCAGTCGGTGCCCGACCGGCCGGTGGCCGGGCCGACCCCTGTTGTTCGGGATCTGTGACCCGCGGGGTGTCCGGGGCGGGCCGCCGACCCTGTAGCGTCGGAGCTGCCATGGATATCGCCTACATTCCCAGCCCGTCGCGGGGCGTCCTCTATCTCGGACCGATCCCGCTGCGCGCCTACGCCTTCTGCATCATCCTCGGTGTCGTCGTCGCCGTCTGGCTCGGCAGCAAGCGCTGGGTCGCCCGGGGTGGTGGCAAGCACACGGTCGGCGACATCGCCGTCTGGGCTGTGCCGTTCGGCCTGGTCGGCGGCCGGCTCTACCACGTGATCACCGACCACCAGCTCTACTTCGGCGAGGGGAAGAACCCCTGGAACGCCTTCAAGATCTGGGAGGGCGGCCTCGGGATCTGGGGCGCGATCGCGTTCGGCGCGGTCGGCGCCTGGATCGGCGCCCGCCGCCGGGGCGTGCCGCTGCCCGCGTACGCCGACGCGATCGCGCCGGGCATCGCGCTGGCCCAGGCGCTCGGCCGCTGGGGCAACTGGTTCAACCAGGAGCTGTACGGCCGGGAGACCACGCTGCCGTGGGGCCTGGAGATCGACAAGACGCTGCCGAACGGCGAGGTGGTCACGGGGATCTACCACCCGACCTTCCTCTACGAGTCGCTCTGGTGCGTGGGCGTCGCGGCGCTGGTGATCTGGGCGGACCGCCGGTTCACCCTCGGCCACGGCCGGGCCTTCGCGCTGTACGTGGCCGCGTACACGGTCGGCCGGTTCTGGGTCGAGTGGCTGCGGATCGACGAGGCGCACACCTTCCTGGGGCTGCGGCTCAACGACTGGGTGGCGATCGCGGTGTTCCTCGCCGCCGTCGCCTACTTCGTGATCGTCGGCAAGAAGCGGCCCGGCCGGGAGGACCCGGCGAGCATCGACCCGACCGCGACCGGCCCCTCCGACACCGCCGGGACTGCGGACTCCGCGAAGGATTCCTCGAAGGACTCCTCGGGCCGGAGCCCCGCCGCGTCTCGCCCCTCGGACAAAAAGGTGGACGCCGAGCCGGCCGAGAGCATCGCCGAGAGTGCCGACAAGGACGCCAAGAACCTCACCTGACCAGCGATTTCCCTAGCCGCCGGCCGCCCTTCCGAATGTCCCGGAGGGCGGCCGGAGGCGTGTTCGGGCAGCCTTACTTTGCTGGAAGTCCGCAGGCCAGGAGGGATACGTTCGATTCGTCGGACGATCGGACGGAGGCCCGAGACCGTGAGCGTGACCACCCTTGAACCCGAGGCCGGGCACCACCCCCGCGTGCCCGCCGCCGGGCACCACCGCGATGTGAACGGCGGCTGGCTGCGGCCGGCGGTGTTCGGCGCGATGGACGGGCTGGTCTCCAACGTCGCGCTGATGACGGGTGTGGTCGGCGGCGCGGTCTCCAACAGCACGGTGGTGCTCACCGGCCTCGCCGGTCTGGCGGCCGGCGCCTGCTCGATGGCGGCGGGGGAGTACGCCTCGGTGGCCTCGCAGCGCGAGCTGGTCCAGGCGGAGATCGAGGTCGAGCGGCTGGAGCTGCGCCGCAACCCGCAGGGCGAGCTGGCCGAGCTGGCCCAGCTGTACGCCTCGCGCGGGGTCGATCCGGCGCTGGCGCACGAGGTGGCCCGCCAGCTCTCCGCGGATCCGGACCGGACGCTGGAGGTCCATGCGCGGGAGGAGCTGGGTGTGGACCCCAACGACCTGCCCTCGCCGTGGGTCGCGGCCGGCTCCTCGTTCGTCTGCTTCGCCGTCGGCGCGCTGCTGCCGCTGCTGCCGTACCTGCTGGGCGCGACCTCGCTGCTGCCGGCGCTGCTGCTCTCGATGGCCGGGCTCTTCCTCTGCGGCGCGGTGGTCGCCCGGGTGACGGCGCGCACCTGGTGGTACAGCGGGCTGCGGCAGCTGGTGCTGGGCGGGGCGGCGGCCGCGGTGACGTACCTGCTGGGCGCGCTCATCGGCGGACAGGTCGGCTGACCCGGGCGCCCGGGCCCGCCGCGTGACGCGGTGTGACGGCCCGGGCCGGCGGGGCGGGGCTTTCGTGCGTTGCTACAGCAGGCTGCATGGTTATGCTGTGCAGCGCGTGACGTTCCGCACATGGGCCCGGAAGTCCGGTCGTCCTAGTATCGGCCGCAGGCCCGCCCGGTCCGAGGAATTCCCAGGTCGGACCGGTCCCGGGGGATCGAATCGCAGGCACGCTCGTGGCGATCTTGTCGAGGCGGGATTTCGGTCCTGTTTCGGCCCCTCGCGGCACGGGCACACTTGAGGGAGCGCGCAGTCGGGGAGCCGACTCCTCCCGCTCGCATTACTCGCCGGTAACCGCCCCTGACCTGGGGTCATGTCCGCCATGTGGACGAGATGTTCCACTTCTCGGGATCTCCGGCATCATGTAACCTGCACGAAATCGCAGAGGGCCAACGTCGTCCCTATTGCACGAAGCTCATTGCTCAAGACGACGACGGGAGAGCCGATGCTGTCTGCATCCATGCACTCCGCAAACGAGCCCCAGGCCGGCGCAGCCCGCCCGCCGTACGCGCTCGTTCCGGATGCGCGACCTGCTGCTCAGGGCCTGTACGACCCGCGGAACGAGCACGACGCCTGTGGCGTCGGCTTCGTCGCCACGCTGACCGGCATCGCCGACCACAAGATCGTCGAGCAGGCGCTGACTGTCCTGCGCAACCTGGAGCACCGGGGTGCCACCGGCGCCGAGCCGGACTCCGGTGACGGCGCGGGCATCCTGACCCAGATCCCCGACGCCTTCCTGCGCGCCAAGGTCTCCTTCGAGCTGCCCGCCGCCGGCTCCTACGCGGTCGGCATCGCCTTCCTGCCCGACGAGGACGCGGCCGCCGCCGCGGCCGTCGCGCAGATCGAGGCCATCGCCGCCGAGGAGGACCTCACCGTCCTCGGCTGGCGCGACGTCCCGGTCACCCCGGACCTGCTCGGCGCCACCGCCCGCAGCGTGATGCCGCGCTTCCGCCAGGTCTTCCTGTCGCAGGGCGAGAGCAGCGGCATCACCCTGGACCGGCTCGCCTTCGTCGTCCGCAAGCGCTCCGAGCGCGAGGCCGGTGTCTACTTCCCGTCGCTCTCCGCGCGCACCATCGTCTACAAGGGCATGCTGACCACCGGCCAGCTGGAGCCCTTCTTCCCCGACCTGTCGGACCGGCTCTACGCCTCCGCGCTCGGCCTGGTGCACTCGCGCTTCTCCACCAACACCTTCCCGAGCTGGCCGCTCGCCCACCCGTACCGCTTCGTCGCGCACAACGGCGAGATCAACACGGTCAAGGGCAACCGGAACTGGATGACCGCCCGCGAGTCGCAGCTCGCCACCGACCTCATCCCGGCCAACCGGAACGGGCAGGGCCTGGAGCGGATCTTCCCGATCTGCACCCCGGACCACTCCGACTCGGCCTCCTTCGACGAGGTCCTGGAGCTGCTCCACCTCGGCGGCCGCTCGCTGCCGCACTCGGTGCTGATGATGATCCCGGAGGCGTGGGAGAACCACGCCACCATGGAGCCGGCCCGCCGCGCGTTCTACCAGTACCACTCCAACCTGATGGAGCCCTGGGACGGCCCGGCCTGCGTCACCTTCACCGACGGCACCCAGATCGGCGCCGTGCTGGACCGCAACGGCCTGCGCCCGGCCCGCTACTGGATCACCGAGGACGGCCTGGTCGTCCTCTCCTCCGAGGTCGGCGTGCTCGACATCGAGCAGGAGAAGGTCGCCAAGAAGGGCCGCCTGCAGCCCGGCAAGATGTTCCTCATCGACACCGCGGAGCACCGCATCGTCGAGGACGAGGAGATCAAGTCCGCGCTGGCGTCCGAGCACCCCTACGCGGAGTGGGTCGCGGGCGGCCAGATCCAGCTCGCCAAGCTGCCCGAGCGCGAGCACATCGCGCACACCCACGCGTCGGTGACGCGCCGTCAGCAGACCTTCGGGTACACCGAGGAGGAGCTGCGGGTCATCCTCGCGCCGATGGCCCGGACCGGCGGCGAGGCGCTCGGCTCGATGGGCACCGACAGCCCGATCGCCGCGCTCTCCGAGAAGCCGCGCCTGCTGTTCGACTACTTCGTGCAGCTCTTCGCGCAGGTCACCAACCCGCCGCTGGACGCCATCCGCGAGGAGCTCGTCACCTCGCTGCTGAGCAACCTCGGCCCCGAGGGCAACCTGCTGGCCGCCGAGGCCGCCTCCTGCCGCTCGGTCGGCATCACCTTCCCGGTGATCGACAACGACGAGCTGGCCAAGCTCGTCCACATCAACCACGACGGGGACCAGCCCGGCCTCAAGGCCGTCACCCTGTCCGGCCTCTACAAGGTCGCCACCGGCGGCGAGGGCCTGGCCGCGCGCCTGGCCGCGATCGCCGCCGAGGCCGACGCCGCGATCGCCGACGGCGCCCGGATCGTCGTGCTCTCCGACCGGCACTCGGACGCCGAGCACGCGCCGATCCCCTCGCTGCTGCTCACCTCCGCGATCCACCACCACCTCATCCGCACCAAGCAGCGCACCCAGGTGTCGCTGCTGGTCGAGGCCGGTGACGTCCGCGAGGTGCACCACGTCGCGCTGCTGATCGGCTTCGGCGCCGGCGCGGTCAACCCGTACCTGGCCATGGAGTCCGTCGAGGACCTCGTCGCCCAGGGAGTCTTCATCGAGGGCGTCGAGCCCGAGAAGGCCATCAAGAACCTGATCAAGGCGCTCGGCAAGGGCGTGCTCAAGGTCATGTCCAAGATGGGCATCTCCACCGTCGCCTCCTACCGCGGCGCCCAGGTCTTCGAGGCGATCGGCCTCTCCCGGGAGCTGGTCGGCGCCTACTTCGCGGGCACCACCACCAAGCTCGGCGGCATCGGCCTGGACGAGCTCGCCAAGGAGGTGGCCGCCCGCCACGCCAAGGCGTACCCCGCCTCCGGCATCCCCGCCGCGCACCGCGCGCTGGAGATCGGCGGCGAGTACCAGTGGCGCCGCGAGGGCGAGCCGCACCTGTTCGACCCGGACACCGTCTTCCGGCTGCAGCACTCCACCCGCAACCGCCGGTACGACATCTTCAAGCAGTACACGGACCGGGTGAACGAGCAGTCCGAGCGCCTGATGACGCTGCGCGGCCTGTTCCAGCTGGACGGCCTCGGCCGCACCCCGATCTCCGTCGACGAGGTCGAGCCGGTCTCCGAGATCGTCAAGCGCTTCTCCACCGGCGCCATGTCGTACGGCTCGATCTCCCGCGAGGCGCACGAGACCCTGGCCATCGCGATGAACCGCCTCGGCGGCAAGTCCAACACCGGTGAGGGCGGCGAGGACCCGGACCGCCTGCACGACCCGGAGCGCCGCTCGGCGATCAAGCAGGTCGCCTCCGGCCGGTTCGGCGTCACCTCCGAGTACCTGGTCAACGCGGACGACATCCAGATCAAGATGGCCCAGGGCGCCAAGCCCGGCGAGGGCGGCCAGCTGCCCGGCCACAAGGTCTACCCGTGGGTCGCCAAGACCCGGCACTCCACCCCGGGCGTCGGCCTGATCTCCCCGCCGCCGCACCACGACATCTACTCCATCGAGGACCTCGCCCAGCTGATCCACGACCTCAAGAACGCCAACCCGGCGGCCCGCATCCACGTGAAGCTGGTCTCCGAGGTCGGTGTCGGCACGGTCGCGGCCGGCGTCTCCAAGGCGCACGCGGACGTCGTGCTGGTCTCCGGCCACGACGGCGGCACCGGCGCCTCCCCGCTCACCTCGCTCAAGCACGCGGGCGGCCCCTGGGAGCTCGGCCTCGCCGAGACCCAGCAGACCCTGCTGCTCAACGGCCTGCGCGACCGCATCGTGGTGCAGACCGACGGCCAGCTGAAGACCGGCCGCGACGTGGTCATCGCCGCCCTGCTGGGCGCCGAGGAGTTCGGCTTCGCCACCGCGCCGCTGGTCGTCTCCGGCTGCATCATGATGCGCGTCTGCCACCTGGACACCTGCCCGGTCGGCGTCGCCACCCAGAACCCGGTGCTGCGCGAGCGCTTCTCCGGCAAGCCCGAGTTCGTCGTCAACTTCTTCGAGTTCATCGCCGAGGAGGTCCGCGAGATCCTCGCCGAGCTGGGCTTCCGCTCGATCGAGGAGGCCGTCGGCCACGCCGAGCACATCAACGCCCGGGCGGCGATCGAGCACTGGAAGGCCGCCGGGCTCGACCTGGCGCCGCTGTTCCACGTCCCCGAGCTGCCCGAGGGCGCGGCCCTGCACCGCACCACCACGCAGGACCACGGGCTCGACAAGGCCCTGGACAACCAGCTGATCGACCTCGCCCAGGACGCCCTGGAGCGCGGCGACGCCGTCCGCGTCCAGCTGCCGATCCGCAACGTCAACCGCACGGTCGGCACCATGCTCGGCCACGAGGTGACCAAGCGGTACCGCGGCGAGGGCCTGCCGGAGGGGACCATCGACGTCACCTTCACCGGCTCGGCCGGCCAGTCGTTCGGCGCCTTCCTGCCGAAGGGCATCACGCTGCGCCTGGAGGGCGACGCGAACGACTACGTCGGCAAGGGCCTCTCCGGCGGTGTGGTGATCGTCCGCCCGGCGCGCGAGGCCGCCGCGATCGGCGCCGACGCGCAGCACCACGTGATCGCCGGCAACACCATCGGCTACGGCGCCACCGGCGGCCGCGTGCACCTGCGCGGCAAGGCCGGCGAGCGCTTCGCCGTCCGCAACTCCGGTGCCACCCTGGTGGTCGAGGGCGTGGGCGACCACGGCCTGGAGTACATGACCGGCGGCCGGGTCGTCATCCTCGGCGAGACCGGGCGCAACCTGGCGGCGGGCATGTCCGGCGGTGTCGCCTACGTGCTGGACCTGCGCCCCGCGAACGTCAACGACGGCATGGTGGGCATCGAGGCCCCCAGCGCCGCCGACCGCGACTGGCTGCGCGAGACCGTGCAGCAGCACTACGAGGAGACCGGCTCCACCGTCGCCGCCGAGCTCCTGGCCGACTGGGGCAGCGGGGTCTCCCGCTTCTCCACGATCATGCCGACCGACTACAAGGCAGTGCTCGCCGCCAAGGACGCCGCTGAGCGCGATGGACTCTCCGAGTCCGAGACCACTCGCAAGATGATGGAGGCGGCACGTGGCTGACCCCAAGGGCTTCCTGACCACCGGAAAGCAGCTGGCCGAGCGCCGGCCCGTGGACGTCCGTCTGCGGGACTGGAACGAGGTCTACGTCGAACGCAGCCTCCTGCCGATCATCACCAAGCAGGCCGGCCGCTGCATGGACTGCGGCATCCCGTTCTGCCACAACGGCTGCCCGCTCGGGAACCTCATCCCCGAGTGGAACGACCTGGCCTACCGGGACGACTTCGTCGGTGCGATCGAGCGGCTGCACGCGACCAACAACTTCCCGGAGTTCACCGGGCGGCTCTGCCCGGCTCCCTGCGAGTCCGCGTGCGTGCTGGGCATCAACCAGGACGCGGTGACCATCAAGAACGTCGAGGTCACCATCATCGACAAGGCCTGGGACCGGGGCGGCGTCACGCCGCAGGTCCCCGAGCGGCTCTCCGGCAAGACCGTCGCCGTGGTGGGCTCCGGCCCGGCCGGCCTGGCCGTCGCCCAGCAGCTCACCCGGGCCGGGCACACCGTGGTGGTGTACGAGCGCGCCGACCGCGTCGGCGGCCTGCTGCGCTACGGCATCCCCGAGTTCAAGATGGAGAAGCGCCACATCAACCGCCGCATCGAGCAGATGCGCGCGGAGGGCACCCGGTTCCGCACCGGCGTCCACGTCGGCGAGGACATCACCGGCCAGCAGCTGCGCGAGCGCTTCGACGCGGTGGTCGTGGCCGCCGGTGCGACGACCGCCCGCGACCTGCCGGTGCCCGGCCGTGAGCTCAAGGGCATCCACCAGGCGATGGAGTACCTGCCGCTGGCCAACAAGGTGCAGGAGGGCGACTTCGTGGAGCCCCCCATCACCGCCAAGGGCAAGCACGTCATCGTCATCGGCGGCGGCGACACCGGCGCGGACTGCCTCGGCACCGCGCTGCGCCAGGGGGCGGCCTCGGTCACCCAGCTGGAGATCATGCCGCGGCCGAGCGACGAGCGCCCCGGCCACCAGCCCTGGCCGACCATGCCGATGACCTACAAGGTCACCTCGGCCCACGAGGAGGGCGGCGACCGGATCTACGCGGTCAACACCACCCACTTCACCGGCGACGAGGACGGCAACGTCCAGGAGCTGCACCTGGTCGAGGTCGAGTTCAAGGACGGTCGCTTCGAGCCGGTGCCCGGCACCGAGCGGGCGATCCCGGCCCAGCTGGTCACCCTGGCCATGGGCTTCACCGGCACGGACGTGAAGAACGGCCTGGTCGAGCAGCTTGGCGTCGACCTGGACGCGCGGGGTAATGTGGCCCGGGACGGGAAGTTCGCCACCAATGTCGATGGCGTCTACGTCTGCGGTGACGCCGGCCGTGGCCAGTCGCTGATCGTCTGGGCCATCGCGGAAGGCCGTTCGGCCGCCGCCGCGGTGGACAAGTACCTGGGCGGCAAGACTCCGCTGCCCGCCCCGATCCGTCCCACGGACCGCCCGCTGGTGGTCTGACGCACGGACGGACCGGTCGGCGGCCACTCCCGCCGACGGACCCCGTCCACCCCCAGAGCGCCCGGCACCGCATTGCCGGGAGTATGAGCCGCTCCTCCCGCCAGTGTCGCCGGGCCAAACGCGGTCCCACGGCGCCTGCCCTCTCCCCGACCAGTTGAGGGCAGGTGCCGCTTTCCGTTGTCCGGGTCCTTGCCGTGGTCCGGGGCCGGTCGGGGCGCGGTCGGGCGGGCGGCCTCAGGGCCGGTTCGCGGCCGCCGCCGACGGGGGCGTGGCGGATGTCGCGGACGTCGCGCTGGGGTGGGGGAGACCGGGGTGGTCGGGCCAGGGGGGCAGCCCCCGGTCGTGGTCCGGGGCGGTGACGGTCAGCACGGCGAACAGCAGGGCCGTGAGGGCCAGCACGGTGAGCAGCAGGGCGGCGGGGCTCGGGCGGCGTCGGCGCATGGCGGTTGGACGGGGCGGCGGCCCGGACGGTTCCGGCCTCAGTCGCGCAACAGGAGTTCGGCGGCCTCGGTCCGGAGGTAGAGGACGGTGCGGCCGGTGCGGTGGCGGGCCGTGAGACCCGCCTCGCGCAGGGCGGTGAGGTGGTGCGACACGTTGGCGGCGGACAGGCCGGTCCGGGCGGCGAGCTCGGTGGTCGACGCGGGCGCGTCGAGTTCGGCCAGCAGCCGGGCCCGGGAGCGGCCGATCACCTTGGCCAGGCCGTCCGGGACGGTCGCGCCGGAGGCCTCCCAGAGCGTGGCCACCCCGCGCGGCGGGTAGACCAGACCGGGCTGCCAGGGCGGGTTCTGCTGGGAGTAGACGCCCGGCCAGGCGAAGACGGTGGGGGCCAGGACGAGACCCCGCTCGCCGTCCAGCCGCCGCTGCACGTCCACCGTACGGTGGGCGATCCGCAGGGTGTCGCGCTCCCAGCTCACCTGGGGGTGCAGGTCGGCGAAGAGCGCGGCCGGGCCGCCCGTCGACATCTGGCGGGCCCGCCGCAGGATCTCGCCCTCCGTGAGGCGCTGGATGCGCGGCCAGTGCGGGGCGATCGCCGCCGTCCAGTACGCCTGGACCTCGGCCGCCAGCCGAGCCAGGCCCGCCTCCGGATCGGCCCGCAACTCGGCGACCAGTGGCGGGAGTTCCCCGTCGAGCCGGGCGAGGTCGCGGCGTACGACGACCGGGTCGGTGACGGCCAGCGCGGCCACCGCCTGCTCGATGGTGAGCGTGGAGTGGGTCGGCACCGGGGTCAGGAAGTCCGGCACGTACACCGTGGGCAGCCGGATCAGCTGGGACAGCAGCTCCCAGTCGACGCCGGCCAGCCGCTGCCGGGCCTGCCGCACCCAGGGCAGGTGGACGGCGTGCCGGCCCGGCTCCTTCAACACCTCGACGCTGGTGACGACCTCGGACAGCGGCGAGCAGGCGAAGCGCGTCCGGGCGAGGTCCTGGGCCGAGAACTCCCAGTAGAGCATGGTGCCTCCGGCGAGGATTCGACCAGGATGGAATTCATGGGCAGGGATGATCATGCCCGAGACCCTGGTGCCATGACCACCGCGACGCTCACCCCGCTGCGCGACCGACTGGGCCTGCCGGACACCTCCGGCCGGACCGGGCTGGTCGGCGCCCACCTCATCGACAGCCTCGGCACCGGACTGATCCTCGCCTTCACCCTCGTCTACTTCGCCCGCACCACCGGCCTGAGCGTCACCGCCATCGGCGCCGCCGTCACCGCCGCCCGGCTGCTCGCCCTGCCCACCGCGATCGGCGTCGGCCCGCTGATCGACCGCTACGGCGCCAAGGTGGTGGCCGCCGGCGGCAACGCGCTCTCCGCGCTCGCGTTCGGCGGCTTCCTGTTCGCCCAGCAGCTCTGGCAGATCGTGCTGGTCTGCCTGCTCGCCCAGATCGGCCACGTCGCGTACTGGACCTCCAGCACCGGCCTGGTGGTGCTCGCCGCCGCCGAGGGGGAGCGCACCCGCTGGTTCGCGCTCGTGCAGACGCTGCGCAACACCGGCCTGGGCCTGGGCGGGGCGCTGGGCGCCGTCCTGGTGGCCGGCGGCGGCACCGGGAGCCTGCGGCTGCTGGTGGTGCTCAACGCGGTCAGCTACGTCGTCGCGACCGCCCTGCTGGCCGCCTGGCGGCCCGAACCCGCCCCGGTGCGGGCCGAGGCACGGGTGAAGGAGGCGGGGGTGAAGGAGGCGGGGGGCTACCGCGCGGTGCTGCGCGACCGCCGGTACCTGCTGCTGGTCGCCGTCAACCTCACCTTCGTCTTCGGCTCGATGATCCTCAGCATGCTGCTCGCCGTGTACCTCACCGAGGGCCTGCACCGCGAGGCCTGGGTGGCCGGCTCGCTGCTGGTGCTCAACGGCGTCCAGGTCGTCCTCACCGGGAACGTCGTGGCCGGGCGGCTGGAGCGGTTCCGGCCGACCAGGGTGCTCGCCGCCGCCTCGCTCCTCAACGCCCTCGCCTTCGGCGCCTTCGCCCTCGTGGCCGCCGCCCCCGGCTGGGCCGTGCTGGCCGGGCTCTACGCCGCGATGTTCCTCTACAACATCGCCGAGACCATGGCCACCCCCTTCCGGGAGGAGCTCAGCGTCTCGCTCGCCGACCCCGCGCTGCGCGGCCGCTACCTCGCCGTCTACCAGCTGTCCTGGAACGTCGGCCAGGCCGTCGCTCCCGCCCTGCTCACCCTGCTGCTCGGCCGGGGCGCCGCCTGGCCCTGGCTGTTCCTGCTGGTCCTGAGCCTGGCCGCGGTACCCGGGCTGCTACGCCTGGAACGCGACCGCTGACGGACTGTTGTTTGTCCGTGCCAGATGGCAGACTGCGGCCGACGGCCGGGGGGCTGCGCGACGTGCGGAGGGTGACGGCGATGAGCATGACTCAGGCAGGCGGAGGTGCCACGGTACGGCGCCTGCTGCTGGGCTCCCAGCTGCGAAGGCTGCGGGAGGCCAGAGGCGTCAGCCGCGAGGAGGCCGGCTATTCGATCCGCGCGTCCGAGTCGAAGATCAGCCGGATGGAGCTCGGCCGGGTCGGCTTCAAGGAGCGCGACGTCGCCGACCTGCTCACCCTCTACGGGGTCGAGGCCGAGCAGGAGCGGGCCTCCGTGCTCGGCCTGCTCCGCGAGGCCAACGCGACGTCCTGGTGGCACGGTTACGGCGACGTGCTGCCGGGCTGGTTCCAGACCTACCTCGGCCTGGAGGAGTCCGCCACCGAGATCCGCAGCTACGAGGTCCAGTTCGTCCACGGGCTGCTGCAGACCGCCGACTACGCGCGGGCGGTGATCACCCACGGCGGCCACGTCACCGAGGCGGACGAGGTCGAGCGGCGGGTCGAGGTCCGGCTGAAACGCCAGCGGGTGCTCACCGCCGACCGGGCGCCGCGGCTGCTCGCCGTCCTGGACGAGGCCGCGCTGCGCCGCCCCTGGGGCGGGCCCGAGTTGATGCGGGCGCAGATCGACCGGCTGCTGGAGCTGACCGAACTGCCCAACGTCGTCCTCCAGGTGATGCCGCTGGGCTTCGGGGGGCTGCGCGCGGAGGGCGGCGCCTTCTCGGTGCTGAGCTTCGCCGAGCCGGACCTCGCCGACGTGGTCTACCTGGAGCAGTTCACCACCGCGCTGTACCTCGACAAGCCCGCCGAGGTGGCCGAGTACTCCGGCGCGGTGGACGGTCTGGTGGCCGACAGCCTCTCCCCCGAGCTGACACGGGAACTTCTTCGCTCCGTACGCCAAGAGCTGTAAAGCGTAAGTACGATGAGTCACGATCAGATCTGATCGAGGAAGGCCCGCGGGCTTTCCCGCGGCTTTCCCGAATCAGCACGAGAGGGACCAGATGTCGTACCTTTCCGAGTTGGCGCTGCAGTACATCGACGGCGAGTGGCGGGCCGGCAGCGGCTCCTGGGACATCGTGGACGTCGATCCCTTCACCGGTGACAAGCTCGCCACCATCACCGTCGCCACCGTCGAGGAGGTCGACCGGGCGTACCGCGCCGCCGAGCGCGCGCAGAAGGAGTGGGCCGCCACCAACCCCTACGCGCGCCGGCTGGTCTTCGAGCGCGCGCTGCGCATCGTCGAGGACCGCGAGCAGGAGATCACCGAGGCGATCATGGCCGAGCTGGGCGGCACCGCCCTCAAGGCCGCCTTCGAACTCTCCCTCACCAGGGACATGCTGCGCGAGTCGATGCAGCTCTCGCTGCGCGCCGAGGGCCGGCTGCTGCCCTCCCCGGTGGAGGGCAAGGAGAACCGCCTGTACCGCCTCCCGGTCGGTGTGGTCGGCGTGATCAGCCCGTTCAACTTCCCGCTGTTCCTGTCGCTGAAGGCGGTCGCGCCCGCCCTCGCGCTCGGCAACGGCGTGGTGCTCAAGCCGCACCAGGAGACCCCGGTGGTCGGCGGCACCCTGATCGCCAAGATCTTCGAGGAGGCGGGCCTGCCGGCCGGTCTGCTCAACGTCGTGGTCACCGACATCGCCGAGATCGGGGACTCCTTCATCGAGCACCCCGTCCCCAAGGTGATCTCCTTCACCGGCTCGGACAAGGTCGGCCGGCACGTCGCCACCGTCGCCGCCTCGCACTTCAAGCGGACGGTGCTGGAGCTCGGCGGCAACAGCGCGCTGATCGTGCTCGACGACGCGGACCTCGACTACGCGGTCGACGCCGCCGTGTTCAGCCGCTTCGCCCACCAGGGCCAGGTCTGCATGGCCGCCAACCGGGTGCTGGTCGACCGCAGCGTCGAGGCGGAGTTCACCGAGCGGTTCGTCCGCAAGGTCGCCTCGCTGCGGGTCGGCGACCCGAAGGACCCGGCCACCCACATCGGCCCGTTGATAAACCCGGTGCAGGCCGACGCCATCACCGCCCAGGTCGACCAGGCGATCGCCGGCGGCGCCACCGCGCTGCTGCGCGGCGAGACCAACGGCAGCCTGATGGACCCGGTCGTGCTCGGCGGGCTGCCGGCCGGCGCGCCGATCCTGCAGCGCGAACTCTTCGGCCCGGTCGTGCTGGTGGTGCCGTTCGACGGCGAGGACGAGGCGGTCCGGCTCGCCAACGACACCCCGTTCGGGCTCAGCGGCGCCGTGCACACGGCGGACGTGGAGCGCGGCGTGCGGGTCGCGCAGCGGATCGAGACCGGCATGATCCACGTCAACGACGGCACCATCGCCGACGAGCCGGTGGTGCCCTTCGGCGGCGAGAAGAACTCGGGCGTGGGCCGGCTCAACGGCGAGTCCACGGTGGACGCCTTCACCACGGTGAAGTGGATCTCCATCCAGCACGGGCGCAGCCACTTCCCGTTCTGACCGGTCACCCCGTTCACCCCCGTGGCGCCGACCGGAGCCCCGCCCACCCCCTCGCGGAGCGGGCGGGGCTCCGGCCGGCACGGGCCCGCCGTCGGCGTCGGCCGCCCCGGTGGCCGGACGTCGGGGCTCAGACGGGGTAGCGGATCAGGTCACCGGTGACCAGCTCGAAGGCGAACGGCGCCGGGACCGGCACCCGGTCGCCGAACCGGCCGCTCCACCGCCGGTGGTAGCCGCCGTCGCCGGGTTCGGAGTGGAGGGTGAGCGTGCCCTCGCGAGGGTCGATCACCAGGTACAGCGGGATGTGCATCAACGGGTAGTCGCGGACCTTGCCGACCAGGTCGTTCTCCGGATTCGACGGCGAGACGATCTCGACCGCGATCGCCGCCAGCTCGGCCGGCACCTCGTTGCCGCCGAGCTCGACCACCGAGACCGGGATGTAGGTGAGGTCCGGATTGCGCAGCTTGCCGACGTTGGGCGAGGCGAGGTCGGTGTTCTCGCTGGGCATCAGCTCGGCCGGCCGGTGCGCGTCGAACTGCTCCCGGACGATCAGCAGGTTGCGCTGGTGGATCACCGACGGGCCGGCCATCATGATGATCTCGTCGCCGGAGATCTCGATCTTCCACCCCGACGGCGGCGTCAGGCTCTGCGCGTACGCCAGGAGCTGGGCGTGTCGTTCGGGGACATGGAACTCGGTCATGCCGCCATCCTCCCACCGGTGGGCGGGCGGGCCCGGGCAGTGGGCCCGCCCGTCGGCGTCGGCCGCCCCCGCGGCGGCCGCGATCCGGTGGCGGGCGCCGGGGCCCGTGCCGTCAGGCGCCGTCCCGCAGGCGGCGCAGGACGGTCATCAGCTCCTCGGGCGGGGCGATGGAGAACGAGCGGGTGGCCTCGTCGATGTGGGTCAGGGACGTCACGGCGCCCCGGTGCCACCAGTAGAGCCGGGGCGACAGCGGGCCGGGGTTGTCCTGGTAGGCGCCGAGGCCGAAGGCCGCCAGGTCGTTGATCGCCTCGACCGCGTGCTGGTCGGCCAGCGGGTGGAAGACCAGGTAGTGCCGGCTCGGCACGGTGAACAGGGCGCCCTCGTCGGGCAGTTCGCGCCCGGTGACGGCACGGGCCAGGTCGTCCAGGACGAGGGCCTTGCTGGCGACGAACATCGACTCGCCGTTGGCGATGTGCATCGCCGCACCGCCCTGGCCGTGGGCGACGTCGTACCCGACCGGCTCGCGGACCAGATTGGCGCGCCCGGCGGTGCGCAGCGCGTCCAGGCCCACCTCGGCGACGAACCGGTCGTCGAGGGTGCGGACCGCCTCGGGGAGGTCCAGCGAGATCGCCTCCTGCAGGCCGGCCGCGACGGGCCGGACGTAGCTGAAGGAGGGGGCCGTCTCCGGGGAGAAGGCGTCGTCGGGTATCAGGCGCAGGTAGGCCGAGCGGAGGATGTCGTCGGAGCCCTGTGGGGTCGCCGCCGCCGCGCCGTGGACGACGCGGAAGTGGCGCTCCACCAGCTGCGGCCACTCGCGCGGGTCCGCGCGCCGGCACAACTCGGCTAGGTTGTAAAGGGAGTTGGTGCCCTGCGGCGCGTGCAGGGTGTCGCCGACGACGGTGATCCCCGGGGTGCCCGCGTGGTGCTGGAGCACCAGGCCGCGCAGGTAGTCGGCCTGTTGGACCGTCAGGGCGGTCAGATGGGGGTCGTGTCGAGGGGCGGCCTTGGACCTGAAGAACTTCATGGTCCGACTCTATGAGGCGGTTTGTCCGGTCTGCCGCCCGGGGTCGAAACGGTCGGGGTCGGCCGCCCGGGGCCGGGCGGCAAGGACGCGGGCGCCCCCCCCCCCCCGCGGCGGTGGGGGGGGGCGCCCCCGGGGCCGCCGGGGCATAAGACCCGACCCCCGGGGCCGCCCCGGCCCCCCGCCGCGACCC